>DATHHO010000188.1:0-4807 GCA_035317125.1 Puia sp. | reverse complement strand
CCATCTATACCTGTCTGGACATCATCCACAACCGGCAGGAGTTCGAAGAAAATCGGAGCAACCCCATGAAAAAAATGGGAGTTGCCGTACTGGGGAATGTCGTCGACGAGAAGATCGAAGGGAACCGGGGGTAACCCGTCTGCCGGATCCCTGCGAAGGCCGCGGGTATGCCAGTCTGACCGGGACAGCGGCCGGAAGATCGCTCTGCGGAGGATCGCTTACTGGAACACCGCATCCGGAACTCCCTTGTTGATCGAATAGGAACTATAGCTGATCTCCACCTTTCCCTTTGCATTGGGGGGCGCCTCCTGTTTTTTTGCGGAACCATCGTCATAATCGAAGGTGATCCCCTTGGGAAGCTTGTAGTCTTTGATATTGAAGCTGAAGACCACTTTGTCTGGTAAGGCATAACCGATATATTTTCCATAGCTCATCTCTACGTCATAGGTGCCATTCTCCCGGGTAGTCGTCCGGGCCTTCAGGATCAGCAGCCGGGCCTCATCGACATAGACGGTGGACAGTACGAGGTCTGCATTCTCATCCTGAGGCAATAATTTTATCACTTTCACCTTGTGGCCGTCCACGACATCGGCGCCCGCATCCAGTGCGGTGTATCCTCCTTTCAGCAGATTGTTCAGGCTGATGGTCACGGCGCCTTTGGGAACGAGGGAGATGCCTTTTTCATTTCTGATCTTCAGCTTGTCCGGCTTTTTGAAGTAGATCATCACCTGGGCCTCGGGGACCTTCAGGAAGGGTACATTCGTCTTCATCATGCCCGTCGCCTGGTAATCATTCACTTGATCGAGCTTTGCCCTGACCTTCTGCAGCAGCACAGCAGCATCCTGTATGTGAGCGGGTGCATCCTGGGCCTGCGCTACAGGGGGCAGAAAGAAGGCAATCAGGATCAGCGGGAGGGAACAGATAAAAAGATTTTTTCTCATGGTTGATGATTAACTCAGTATATCCTTTTTATTAAATACCCAGATAGCGGTCGTTACGAATCCCACGATATAGGCCAGCAGGACGCCGAGGCTCCGCAGGATAGCCGGCAGGTTCTCCACCGAGCCGGGAATGGCAGACCCCTCTCCGTTGGACCTCGAATAGAAAAACCCTTTCCAGGCCAGCATGTGCGACGTGAACAACCAGGGCTTCACCGTATTGTCATATATAGGGATCTTCATTTCCGAAAGGATGGTAAGGACGATCACGATGCTGATGGTGGATACGATGGGGCCGATCGAGTTCTCCGCAAACACCGAAAGCAGGAAGGCAAGGGCGGCCACGGTGCTGAGGGCCACGGAAGCATATCCAAAGGCGGCGATATAACGCCATAGCACATCCGCTCTTCCGATCTGCTCCATGACATTGCTCCTTGCGATGAGCATATCGTTGGTGCCGAAAAGCCACATGCTGAGGAAAAGGGCCAGCAGGGCCATCCATACCAGCAGCAGCACCGTGTAGATGACCGAAGCCCCGAACTTCACGAGCATGAGCCGGGTACGGCTGACCGGTCTGGTTATCAGCAGGCGCAGGGTGCCCATATTCGCCTCTCCCGCCACCATATCGCCGGCTACCAGCGCCACCAGCAGGGGTACCTGGATCAATAAGGTATTGAGGATGACAAAGGCCACAAGATAGCCGTTCAGGATCATGGAATACGGGATATAGAAAGAGTCGGAAAGGCTGCTCATGAACAGCGCCAGATAAGACTTGCCATCAAATTTCAACCCGAGCTGGATGATCAGGATCATGGCGGCTATGGCAGCAAAGGGGATATAGGTCCTGGGTCGTCTGAAGATCTTGAACAGCTCAATTTGTAAAAGCTTCCACATGCTGGTTGGCAGTTGTCAGTGATAAAAAATAGTCTTCGAGGGAATGCCGCGGACGGATGGCCAGCACCTGCACGCCTTCCTGTACGAGCTCCTGCGTAAATGCCGGGATCATCGCCTTGTCCATTTTAAAGATGAACTGTCCGTCCTTGCGTTCACGGAGAAAGGATTGCCACTTCAGGCGACCTATCGCCGCTGCGGTATGGTCAGGGTCCACACTGTCCAGCTCCACGATGGTCTGTGCCGGGTCCAGCAATTCTCCGGCAAGGGCTTCGGCGATCTTCCTGCCTTTATCGATGATCAGCATCCGGTTGGCGATCAGTTCAATTTCGCTCAGCAGATGAGAGGAGACGAAGACCGTTTTCTTCTGATGCCTGCTGAGATGAAGAATGAGATGGCGTATGTCCGCGATGCCCTGCGGATCGAGACCATTCGTCGGCTCGTCCAGGACGACAAGCTGCGGGTCGTGGATGAGGGCAACGGCGATGCCCAACCGCTGTTTCATCCCCTGGGAATAGGTATGCACTTTGCTGTGCGCCCTTTCCGCAAGCCCAACCTGCTCCAGCTGTTCCATGAGCCGCCTGTCGGTGGCTTTTACCCCGCTCATACGGGCAAAGATGGACAGGTTCTCGTAAGCTGAAAGATATTTATACAGATCGGGTCTCTCTATGACGGCGCCTACCTGCCGGAGGATCTCTTTGCGGTGGGTGCGCAGGTTCATGCCGAAGATCTCTATTTCACCGTTGCTGGGCGCGATGAGGGTCAGCAGCATCCGGATGGTGGTCGATTTCCCGGCGCCATTCTGACCCAGAAAACCATAGACATCCGCCTCCTGTACGGAAAAGGACAGGGAATCGACCGCCCGCAGATCCCCGAAATGCTTGCTCAGGCCGGTGACGCTGACAATGGCAGACATGGGTGGATATATTTAGTATTTTTTGGCATTTTATTGACTTTCAGGGTGATCCGTGGGTCTGTCGGCCTCCTGTCTTACAATTTATTCTGGTAAAGGTTGGGCAAAACCGGTGGCGCATGAAATTTCTGGGCAAACTATTGCAAAAACAGAATGTCTTATCTATCTTTGACCTACCATCCTTTGACAATCCCGTACCTGTAAGGATCTTCCGGCTCTTACAGCCACCAATTCCCCAAAGACCTCCGAACCACCTGTCTCAAATCTTATTTTGATCATCCAATAGACTGTGCAAGTTACCATCCCCTCCTCGAAAAACGGTGCAACCAATCGTATTTTAATTTGTTCGAATATATAGTTCCTTCCTTTGAATAGCCTCTGTGTTTACGCCTCTATTATTTAATCTCGAAACTCACAAAGATGAAAAGGAACTTATTACTTATTTTGATCATTTTTATCCTGTCGCTGATCATGCAGTCCCTCTTTGCAGAAACAGCCGACAATTTCAACTCCCGCGCCGGCGTCCCCCTGACCTCCGTTAAAGGCTATCTCCAGGGCAATTGCTGGTTCTTCTCCGACTTCGACGTCAACCGCAATGGCTGGTCCCCCAATATGGAAGGCGATGGCGCCATGGTGTCCGGCCCCGGCTCCAGCGCAACCGAAATGACGGGCATCTATTCTCCTCTTCTGGATATCAGGGGCAACACGACGCTCTCCTTTAAATATAAATTCGACCTCCCCGTCAACGACAGAAGATGGATCCGGGTCTACGCTACGGACGCAACCAATAAATCCCTGTTCTTACTGGACAGTCTGGAACTGACCGGCTCCGGCAATTCGGTGATCTACAACTACAATAAATCACTGGCTGTCGCGGCACCTGGTACGTATAAAGTATATATCAATTACCAGGGCATCGGAGGCAGTGAGCGCATAGCCATCGATCAGCTGACGATCGATGCTCAGGCTCATTATCAGGGCGCCTGCAATGCCTCTCCGGTGGCGCTGCGTGACAAGTTCACCGGCGAAGCTTCTCACACGGCCAGCGGAAATGTACTGGCCAATGACTACGATCCCAATCAGGAAAAGCTGACGGCCTATCTGTTGTCCGACTCTCCCGATGGATCGGTAGATCTCCAGCATGACGGTAGTTTTGTATTCACTCCGAAGCCCGGTTTTTCCGGATCTTCCACTCATTTCTCCTACAAGACCTGCGATAACGGCTATCCTGCCCTCTGCTCCGTTACGATGACCGCCGGCATCCGTTTCCCCGCCGCCTCTTCCCATGTGGGACTGGTCAGCTTCCGCGCCAATTACCGGAAGAACGCCGTGGATATCGACTGGAATACGGCCGCCACCAGTACTAACGATCGTTTTGAGGTAGAGAGAAGCCTCGACGGCAATAATTTTGAAAAAATAGGCGAAGGCGATCATGCTTTTACCGACAAGGTGCATACCGGCATGGCCCGGAAGAACGATCTCTACTATCGTCTCCGGCAGATCGACGCGGCAAACAGGGTCTTTTATTCGAAGGTGCTGATCGTACGCACGTATGAAAGCAAGCATGTCACCGCGGTCAGCGTTACCCCTGATCCAGGCGTCAACGACATCCAGGTAAATGTACAGCTGAAAGAAAAATCTTTTGTGGTGCTGAAAGTGACGGATAATAATGGCGGCGAGATCTTCAAAAAGACCGGCTTCGGAGAGTTTGGCGCCAACCGGTATGAGATCGAAGGCACCAGCCAGCTGCAGCCTGGTATGTACCAGCTGGAAGTGATCATCAACAGCAATGAAAGAATGACGATGAAGCTCGCGAAGAGCTAGCAACCGATACGGCAGATCGCGTTATGTACGCATTGCCGGAGCCAGACCAACTGCTTAGATTACGATTAACCGCGGATACGGGGTCCTTCACCAGGTGAGGGGCCCTATTTTTTTATATAGAGGTAAGTCTGGAGGTCCTTTACGTATTCTTCAAATGCCAGGACCCCCTGAGGAGTGATCTTGCAGATGGTCAGGGGATAGTTATCCTTGAATTGTTTAGAAACGTCGATATAACCCGCCT
>DATHHO010000187.1:0-9148 GCA_035317125.1 Puia sp. | reverse complement strand
CGGAATGAAATTCTATGTGGACGAGAACGTGCTCATCCCACGTCCCGAGACCGAAGAGTTGGTAGACTGGGTTGCGGCCGAGGCAGCTGTGCGGCTGAATCCGCGACCATCAGCTTGGGAAGCTGACAATTCCCTTTCCATTCTCGATGTAGGTACGGGCAGCGGCTGTATCGCCGTGACGCTGAAAAAAAAATTATCGCAAGCGCCGTCCAATCCACATGGGTCGCAAGCGTCTTCGGGTCCGCAAGAACCCGCCTCCATTTTCGCCTGCGATATCAGCGCGGACGCCCTGTCCATCGCGCAACGCAATGCCGCCACCCTCACAACGCCCATTCCTCCGGCATCCACCCATGCAGCACCCATTCCTCCGGCACCCATCCAATTCCTCCAGCTTGACTTCCTGGACAGCCGGCAAAGAGCAGCGCTGCCTCCGGTCCATTTGCTGGTAAGCAACCCTCCCTATATCCCGTTAAAAGACAAGAGCAGCATGGCCCAAAATGTAGTCGGCTTCGAACCCCATCTTGCCTTATTCGTGGAAGACCATGATCCACTGATCTTTTACAGGGCCCTGGCTGATTTTGCCAGTGAAAAATTATTGCCCGGCGGGGGGATATTCGTCGAGATCCATGAAGAGCTGGCCGCCGCGGTCATGTCCGTTTTCCGTGAGGCAGGTTTTCCCGATATCATCCTGAAAAGAGATTTGCAGGGAAAAGAACGGATGATAAAAGCAACGAGGTAACATTAAAATATTTTGTCTCTTCCTGCAACCGCTCTAGTTTTGCGCAACTTTCCTCCATGAAGAACAAACGCCGACAAAACAAACGCCGACTATTCTTTTTACCCGTTTATTTTTTTTGGCCTTTGCTGTACGCATCGGCGCAGCAAGTCCCAGCCGCCAATATTACGGTCCTTCTGAGGCCTGCGCAAATACCGGCCCCCGAGGTCGCTGCCCGACAGACAGTCCCGGCACCACAGCCTTCCCATCCCGATACGGTGGCAGCGCCAAATGACGCCCTGTTCGGCGGTGACGGCTGGAGCTATCATTTTCAGTTTACCGGTATCGTCCAGGGCCATCCTTCATTCAGCTCCTCTTACAGCGGACAGAACAGTCAGGCCAGTGACCGCCAGCGCGCCTACTCGGTGACCTCGACCCTTTATCTCGGCAGAAAATTATGGCCCGGCGCGTCCGTGTATTTCGACCCCGAAATGGCCGGGGGCAAAGGCGTCGGCAGCACCCTGGGGATCGCGGGCTTTCCCAACGGAGAGACCTTCCGGATCGGCAACCCCGAGCCTACGGTGTATATAGCCCGGATCTTTCTGCGCCAGCATATCTCTCTCGACAAGGATCATTATGAGGAGGTCATCGATGACGTCAACCAGATAAAAGAGCGGCTGTCCACTTCCCGCATAACCCTGTCGGCGGGGAAGTTCTCCGTAGGAGATTTTTTCGATGGCAATAATGTAAGCCATGATCCGCGTTCCGACTTTATGAACTGGTCGCTCATGAACAACGGGGCCTATGATTATGCCGCCAATACACGCGGCTATACCTATGGGTTTGTGGCGGAGTATGTAAAGCCCAACTGGACCCTGCGCCTTGCCACGGTGCTAGAGCCTGAGTATGCCAACGGTCCTGTTCTGGATGTCCACTATCTGCATACCAACAGCGAGAACCTGGAGCTTGAAAAAAGATACAGTATGCAGGGGCATAAGGGCACGGTCAGGCTGCTGGGCTATTATAATGTGAACAAAGCCCCCAACTATAAGGATGCGGTGGCGGCCCGGCTCAACGGGGATACCAGTACGCTGGACGCCATCTACGGAAAAAAATATGGCGCCACAAAGATCGGCTTCGGGGTCAATGCAGACCAGGAGCTGAGCGGTGCGGTGAATGCCTTTCTGCGACTGGGCTGGAACGACGGAAGGAACGCTTCATGGGCCTTTGCGGAGATCGACAATACCCTGAGCGGGGGCATCCGCATCAACGGGAAAAGCTGGCGCCGGCAGGCCGACAACATCGGCATTGCCCTCGTCTCGAATGGGATTTCCAGCGGTCACCGTGACTTCCTGAAGATCGGAGGCTATGGGTTTATGATCGGGGATGGACAATTGCCCAATTATGGGAGAGAAGATATCGCCGAGGCATTCTATGCGTCGAAGATCTTTACAAACTGCTGGCTGACGCTGAATTACCAGTTTGTCGGGCGTCCTGCTTACAATAAGGACCGGGGCCCCGTGCATCTGTTTGCCGCCCGCCTACATATCGAACTTTAAAGGCCGTATGACCCTGCTCCGTCCGTGTCAGGGCGGGGTGGAATCCAGTGCTGAATGTAGTTTATTTTGCGCCGTTCTTATCCACGGCGAGCACCGTCCTGGCCCCCAGTTCCCGCGCAACCCGCATCACCGCCACCACATCGTCGATGGGTACCGTCTTGTCGGCATTGATCACGATGGAAGGCTGATCTGTTTCTTTGGCGAGGAAAGGTTGCAGCTTGGCCTTCAGCTCATCGAGGGTCACCCGGGTCGTGCCCACATAGAATATTTTATTCGCATCGATGGACACCACCACCGTCTGCTTGGCCTTGGTATCGCTCTTGGACTTTGGCTGGGACAGCTTGACCACATTGGGGTTGGCCAGCGTGGATACGATGAGGAAGAACAACAGCAGGATGAACAGAATGTCGTTCAGCGGGCCTGTATGCACCTCGCCCTCTTCCCTATGTCTTTTTCGTAAATTCATTTTCGTTGATTTGAAAGGCCCTGTCTGAAAATTGACCTCTTCTGGCAGGCCCCGCAGCGGATCCTTACCGCGTCGGCTCCTGTAAGATATCTATAAATTCTCCGCTCGCCACTTCCATTTTATTCGTCGATTTGTCGATCTGCGAGATCAGGTAACGAAAGCCTACATAGGCAATGATGCCGATGATCAGCCCCGAAGCGGAGGAGATCATCTTCACATAGATACCACCGGCGATCACCGCAAGGCTGTATTCACCCGTGGAAGCCAGGTTATAGAACAGCTGGAACATCCCCGCGATGGTCCCAAGGAAACCAAAAAGCGGGGCTATATAGCCGATCACGGAAAGAATGGATACATTCTTCTCCATCTTGTACAATTCCAGCTTGCCGACATTTTCCATGCTGCGTTCGATGGCCTCTATCGGCTTGCCGATCCGCTGAAGCCCCTTGTCGATCATACGGGCCGTTGCGCTGTCCGTGTTCTTGGCCAGGCTGCGCGCCGCCGTCACATTCCCCGTCACGATATTGTCGCGGATAATGCTCATGAAATTATCATCCAGCCGGGAGGCTTTCCGTATAGCCAGCACACGCTCGATAAACACAAAAATGGCGATAACCAGCAAGATGGCCAGCGGGATCATCAGGGGGCCGCCCTTGATGAGGATATCCCATAAACTTTCTTTTTGCTGAGTGACAAGCTGAGCTGCCCTTGCGAGGCTGTCTTTAATTTTTGCGGAGTCGATCAATACCTGCAGAAAAAATAAATTCATCCAATGTCCGGTTTATTGTGGTAAAATAACGTCAGAATCTATATTCTATTCTTTAACGAAATGCTAAAGTTATGCCAACAAGCAGCGTTTGGGGCTTTCCGCCATCCCCTGCCTTATCTTGTCCCTGCCTGCTTGAGCATCAGCGCCTGGATCTGCCGCATAGTATTCTGCATACCTTCGCTGCTGCCATCCAGGAAAATGATATTGCCCTTGCCTACTTCGGCGAAGTTCTTGATCGCCTCCGTCCACATGCTGAAAAGAATGACGTTCGTATCGAGATTGGCCCGTTTCATCTGTTCGGCCGCCTCGCTCATCCCCTTTGCCACTTCTTCCCGGAAGAGGGCGACCCCTTGTCCACGCAGACGGGCGGCTTCTTTTTCCGCCTCGGCCGAGATCTTGATCGCATTCCCTTCCGCCTGGGCGGCCTTGGTCTTGGTGATCAGCAGCGCCTGCCCTTCATTTTCCGCGGCGGCCTTTAAATTGTTGCTCGCCACCACCTTGCTCATGCTGTCGATGATCGCCTGGTCAAAAGTAATATCGTTTATCTGCAGATCGAGCAAATGATATCCCCATTCTTCAAGGGAATGGTCGATCTGGTCCTTTACAAACTCGACGATCTCCTTTCTCAGCCCCAGTATTTCCGCCTGCTTTTTGGTGGCCACGAAGGCACGTATGCTGCCTTCGATAGTGCGGGTCAGGGCCTGCATCAGATCGCGGTCGCTGATGAATTTGAAAGCCACCCGTTTGATGGTCTCCTCGTCGGCGTTCTGCACGGCATAGAGCAGCATGCTTTTAAAATAGACGTTGGCCTGGTCCGCGGTAACGGCCTGAAATTCGAGCTCTACCGAACGGTTCTGAATGGAGATCCGCTTATACACCTGTTCAAGGAAAGGGATCTTGAAGCTGAGGCCGGGACGGAGGATGCGCTGGTATTTGCCAAACATCGTCAGTACATTGATATAGCCCTGGTTGACGGTGACAAGGCCGCTGAATACAAAGGCGACGATCAGCAGCACCCACCAGTAAGAAAGGTATTCCATATGCAAAAAATTATGGTCCTAATGTACTACTTTTTAATATGGTAACTTTGCGCCAGAAAATAAAAAATGAGCGCAAATTACGATATGATCATAGTGGGCGGCGGACCCATCGGTATCGCCTGCGGGCTCGAGGCCGGGAAAGCCGGACTGACCTATCTGATCCTCGAAAAAGGTTGTCTGGTGAATTCGCTGTATAACTATCCGTCCAACATGACTTTCTTCTCTACCTCCGAACGGATAGAGATCGGGGGCATTCCCTTTGTAAGCAACAACGTGAAGCCCAACCGCAGTGAGGCGCTGGAATATTATCGCCGGGTTGCCGTCGCCAACCATCTGCCGATCCATCTTCAGGAGGAAGTAAAAGAGATCCGGCCCATGGACGCCCGGTTCGAGGTGACCGGCTCCAGGCAAACCTATTTTGCCAGCTATATCGTCCTCGCCACCGGATTCTATGACATCCCCGTTCTGCTGAATGTCCCGGGAGAAGAGCTTCCGAAAGTAACGCATTATTATAAGGAGCCGCATTTCTACGCCATGCAGAAAGTCGTCGTGGTCGGAGCCAGCAACTCTTCCGTGGACGCGGCCCTCGAGACCTGGCGAAAAGGCGCCGAGGTCACCATGGTCATCCGGGGAGAAGGGATCGGCCCCCGGGTAAAATACTGGGTCAAGCCGGATATAGAGAACCGTATCAAGGAAGGCAGCATCATGGCCTATACCCATTCCACGCTGCTGGCCATCCGGGAAAAGGAGGTGGATATCCAGACACCCGAGGGAAAAAAGACCATTCCCAATGATTATGTCATCGCGCTCACCGGCTACAAACCCAGCTTCGACTTTCTGAGGAAGGCCGGTATCCGGTTGTCGGACGACGAGAAATTACAGCCCTTTTACGATCCCGCTACGATGGAAACGAATGTAAAGAACCTTTATCTCGCCGGTGTCGTTTGCGGTGGCATGAATACGCATATCTGGTTTATCGAGAACTCCAGAGAACATGCTTCGCTGATCATAAAAAGCATCCTGAAAAAACGTGCGGAGGCGTGATCCGCCACGGGCAGCCGCCTGATCTGCCTGGGTAAGCCGTCCAGTCTTCTCCGGCTGCCTGCACGTCCCGCAGGACTCCGGCCGGCAGATTAAATATTCCCCGCCCCCACAATTTCTAAATGTTATTACCGTTTTCGCATAGTGGTTTTCACTTATCCTCATTTAGCATTTTTAGCACCCAACCCTTTTAAAAACAACCAGTCCGTACTGATCACGATCGGTCCGGCCCTTAAAACACTCTGATCAGTATGCAACCCTTCAAATGGGCATACCGCTGCATTGGCATCGGTCTGACCCTGCTTTTTATACTTTCCACACAGCCATCCTTTTGTCAGCATTGTGCGTCAGCGCCTATTGCAGCTGCAGCCTGTTCCGGTGGCAACGGGGCCGCGACTGCCGGGCTATCGATCGGTTCCGGCAAGACCTACTGGGTTAACAGTGGCTCCGTTTTTTCAACGCTGACGCTTAACGGAGGCACCCTCCGGGTCTGCAGCAGCCTCATCATCAGCACCCTCAATTTCACAAGTGGGAATCTTGTCGTGGAGAGCGGGGGATCGGTGATCATCAGCGGTCTCAGTTCCACCAACCTTAACGGGAATGTCGTCTTTGTCAACCGCGGGACCATTATCATAGCCGCCAACATGAATTTCCAGAACCCCGGTAACGCGATCTACAACGATCTTTCGACCAGCGTCTTTACGGTATCGGGTCTGGTGACCGTCAACAGCGCCACGATCGTAAACAGAGGGACCATGACCCTTTCCAGTCTTTATGATCAGGGGGCGGCAGGCAATTTTTGTGTAGAGCCCCAGTCGATCACCAATGTCGGCGCGTTTACCAATGTGACGACCAATTCCTTCAGCTATATGGGGGCAGGGTCTCCTGCCTGCCTCAACGTTACGGGTACTACCGTACTCAACAGCAACGTCACCTCCTCGAACAAGATCCATGTCTGTAAAAAATCAGGCGTGACCCCTACCGGCGGAGCTACCGGTAACCCAGGTGGCGGATGGGGTTCTGCCGTGGTGACGAGCAATTGCGGCTCCTGCGCCACCGTATTGTCCCTGAATATCGGAGGCTTCACGGCGACGCAACAGGGGGACGCCATCCTCCTGCAATGGACCGTCAGTCATGACCTTTCAGGCGATGAAGTATTCTATGTGGAGAAATCGGTGGATGGAGCGAATTTCTATGACCTGACGGTCCTCGGCGCAAGAGCAGGTCAATATTCCTATTCCGTCACCGATCCGGCAGTAACGGCCACGAAAGTATATTACAGGGTCCGGGCGGTCAGCCCATCGGGAGCTGATTTCTATTCCACCGTCGCGCTGGTCGAGACCGGTGTGAGCGGGCAGTTCCAGATCTATCCCAATCCCGCAAGGCCCAATACCCAGATCACGCTTGTGATCCCATCAACAGTGACAGGGACCGCAAGCATTTCCATGGTCGACATGGCCGGAAAGCCCATACGCACCAGAACGGTCAATCTGCAAAATGGGAACAATACGCTGACCTGGGATTTGCAGGGCGTCGCCGCGGGGATCTATGTCCTGAGGGTCGAAGGCAATTCCAATGCGGGTCTTTATCTGTATGGGAGGGTCTCGGTCCAGGCGCGCAACTGATCCCGTCCCGATCCGCGGCACCAGGCTGCTTGCTTCCAGGCCGAAGGGTGCGGGTTTCTGAGCCCTCAACTCCTCTCTTCCCAGATACAGGCGAGGTGTACGATGGTCTCGACGGATTTTTGCATGTCCTGGATACTGACGTATTCATGCCGGCCGTGAAAGGCCATTTCGCCCGTGAAAAGATTTGGACAAGGCAGCCCCATAAAGGAAAGCCGTGAGCCATCTGTCCCCCCTCTCGCGCTGCTCCGCTGTACGGCTACACCTGCCCGCGCGATCGCTTCCACGGCATAGTCCGACACCTGTGGATAATTATCCAGCACCTCTTTCATATTCCGGTATTGCTCCGTGACTTCGAAATCCGCCTTTGCGCCCGGAAACTCCGCCAGCACATCGTCCACTTTCCCGCGTAAATAGTCTTCATAAGCCACCAGCCTCGCCGTCACAAAATCACGGATAATAAATTCCACAGTTGCTTTCTCGGCCATGCCGCCGATCCGCACCGGATGGACGAACCCATAGCGGCCCTCCGTTGTCTCGGGAGACCATTCGTCCTTTGGCAGGGATTCGAGGAAGGCGGCTGCGATCTTAATGGCATTCACCAGCCTGTCCTTTGCATAACCGGGATGCGCACTGACCCCGTGAAAGATGATCTTTACGCCATCCGCGGAAAAGGTCTCATCCTCGAAGGCGCCCCGTTCCCCGGCATCGAGGGTATAGCCGAAATCTGCGCCCAATCGCTGCATGTCCAGCTTATCCACTCCCCTGCCGATCTCCTCGTCGGGTGTAAACAAGATCCGGATCTTGCCATGTCTGCACTCCGGGTGGCTGATCAGATAATGCGCCATATCCATGATCACCGCGACCCCAGCCTTATCATCGGCGCCGAGCAGCGTAGTGCCGGAAGCCGTAATGATATCTTCCCCTTTCTTTGTCTGTAAATAGGGATGCTCCCGGGGAGAGATGATCTGAGACGGATCATCGGGCAACAAAAGGTCTCCGCCGTCATAGTTCGGGTGGATGACCGGTCTTACTCCTTTTCCGCTGCAATCCGGGGCCGTGTCGACATGCGAGCAGTAACAGATCACCGGCACTTTTTTCGGGGTATTGGCCGGAATCGTGGCGTAAACATATCCGAACTCATCGAGCCCTGCATCTCCGATACCCATCTCCAGCAGTTCTTTTACAAGCAGCCTGCCAAGGTCTTTCTGCTTTTCTGTGGAAGGATGGCCGTTCGATCCCGGATCGCTTTGCGTATCGATCTGGACATAGCGGATAAATCTTTCCGCCACCGTAAATGAATAGTTTTCAAACATGTTCGTAAATTACCAAAAAGAATATAATTACCATGTCGGATCAGGCTGCAAAAAAACCATTGGTAAAACAGGCCTGGCTAAGGGTCATCCTGTTTGGGATCGGGTTTGGATTGATTACCATCCTGATCGCCATTCCCGCCGCTATTGCTATTCTATATGCGAATGGGAAGGATCAGGATATCATGCAACATCTTACGGATACCCTGCCCAAGCTGCTTGCAGGGAATTTCTTATGGCTCGTGGTCGTCCTCGAATGCCTGGTCTCCGTGATCAGTGTCTGGGTCTTCCGGGTCTTTGTCGACCGGCGCAGCTTTTTCAGTCTTGGGCTCAGCTCGGAGGGTTATTCTTCCGAGTCGGCCATCGGCTTTTTTATGGGGCCCGCCCTTCTTGGGATATGCGCACTGGGGTTGTTGCTCAGCGGGCATCTGAGCTGGGTCGATATCAGCTTCGACCCGCAATCGCTGTTCGTCTCCTTTGGATTGCTGGTGCTGATCGCCTTCAGCGAGGAACTGGTCTTCCGGGGCTATGTGCTGAGCAATCTTCTCGAAACGGTTACCAATAAATGGGTGGCGCTGGCCGTTTCCGCGTTGCTGTTTGCGGTCTTTCATTTATCCAATCCC
>DATHHO010000186.1:0-60560 GCA_035317125.1 Puia sp. | reverse complement strand
GGAGCCGCACCTCCACCCGCTGCATTGACGGCTGTAAGGATAACCGGATCGGTAAGGTTCACCACCGTAGAAATATTGGACGATACATTTACATCCGGGGTCACTGCGGTCACCAAAATAAAGCTGTCGGTCAGTGACCGTGCACCGACGGTATTCGAATAAGTTACCTGGATGTAGTGCGTTCCAGCGGCTATGCTGCCCAAACTGATTGAAAAGCTGGTATCCGGCGCGACCGGTAAACTGATATTATCCAGCTTGACCGTTACCGAAGTCCCCGCCGTCGTATCCGGAAAATTCAGGATCCTTATCTTCCGGGCACCCTGACCACTGCAATAGAAGCTGTCGGTGGCCGAAATGACCGGAAGGGGTGGGGGAGTGCTACCCGTGTTGGGGATGCTTTTCAGATCGATCTTATACAGCATCCTGCCAAGGGCCAGGTACCATGTCGAATCCCTGTAGAATATCTGACCCAGCGAGGAGCCGATCTCACTGATCTGTCCTGTATTTCTGCTGGCAAAATACCGTCTGCTGACCGGCGCCGTGCCTTTCCGGATAAGGGTCAGATCCCCATGCGGGTTCAGCAGTTCGGCTTTGCTGTCATTGTCAAAGAAGGTTACCTGACCAGTAGCGCCCAGACTGTCTTTACGCCAGATCTGTAAATTTCCAGAGCCATCCTGGCTGGGGTATGCAACGAATTTATTGTTCAGCAGGTAGCTGACGATACGGGTAGACGACAGCGTGCCGATATTGCTTAATACCGTATCGGTATTGCCTTTTAACAGATGCAGGGAAAAACCGGACGGATCGCAGCATGGGTCTGTCTTCGTGTATACAATGCCGTTGCCATCGGTAAGCGGATCGGTGTTCCATTTATTACCGGTATTGTCGGTGAGCCTGGTGGAAACGCTGGCTGTGGACCGGTAAACGTTATAGTCGTTACCGGTATAGGCTACCACTCCGTTCGATGCTACATCATCCGTAATGGCGCCCCCCACAAATGTATTGGTTACCGTCTGAAGGTTTCGCAGATAAAGCAGCGTGTCTTTCAGCCATGTGGCATAATTGCCGGATACTTTCAATGTCGATATGGCGGAGCCAAGCGTGTACAGGGAGCCGGCATTCCAATCCATCAATGAGGGCAGATAGGTAACGGTGTCAACGGCGCGGAATATTGCGCCGTAAGGAGTTAACTGAGAACCATTGGGATCGATGGGGCCGGCATAAAGAATGGGAGTGGAGTCGCCGGCAGGTATGTTTATAATCCTCGATCGGTAGATATAAGGGTTCAGATCGGGGGTGGTGATGGCAGGGAGGGGATTTGAAACAAGGGCCTTGTTATAATTAAAATCAAGGATCAGGTCATTGCCCGCAAAGATCTGTTGCAGGTACGGACTGTTCTCGACCAATATTTGTCTTGACGCCTGTGTCGTTGCCCCACTCAGATCCGTGGCCGTAATAACAAGATTTCCGGTCATCCCTTCGCTCGCCGACAGATCGATAAAGGCATCTGCCGTATCGCCGAAGCTGACCGTACTGAAATTTAATCCTGCAAACATTTCCGGGCCCACTTTCAATGAGCAGCCACCCGTGCCAACGCATCTGGCCTTTATCTTTATTAAAGGCCGTGCCACCGACCAGCTTATCGGAGAGTCAACGATCAGAAGAGGGCGGATATGATAAATAAATGTTTCGCTGGCGGTCTGCTGATTGCTGTTGATATCATGAGCGGTCACATCAAGGGTTAACGAGCCCTGGGAGAGGCCAGCGAGGGACAGGTTCCCTTCATAGTGGCCCGTAACCGGATTGTAGACGAGCGAAGCTTGTCTGCCGCTGACGTCTGCGATTACGCTGCTGAGTGTATAGGTAGAAGCAACAATGGCCTGAATATTTAATAGGCTGTCAACGGATGATATCGGGAATGCCCGGGGGGAAACGATATTAACGGAGATAGTCTGTCCAAATGTGGGTTGGAAGAAGCAGTACAAAATGAAAAACCCAAACATTTTTTTCATTTCCAGGCAAGGTTTATATATACCTGAAGATAGTAATAAATTTTGGGAAATCTAAGGCATTCAGTTGAAATTCAATACAATTGATATTATAAACTTATGATTATTAATATTTTAAAATGTGTCCGGGCTTTATTAAATTGTTGCCAAAAGCAAATAAATCATGACCGATATCGTCGAAACCACACAGGAACAGCTGGAACAGGCCGGCAAAAACTTTATCAATTCAAGAGTGGCCCTTTTTGTGGCTATAACGGCGACCTTCATGGCCCTTTGCAATGTGAAGGATGGGAATATAGTTCAGGCCATGTCGCAGGCGCAGGCGCATTCCATCGATTCCTGGTCATATTTTCAGGCGAAAAGCACCAAGCAATCCATTGTTGAGAATACGCTGGAGGAAATAAAGCTTCAGAATGCTGCGGGCAACGCCGAGGTCATCAAAAAGTATGAGGCTCAGATCGCCCGGTACGAAAAAGAGAAGGAGGTGATAAAGGTACAGGCAGAAGGTTTTCAAAAGGAATATGATGAGATCAACCTCTTCGACGATCAGTTCGATATGACGGAAGCCTTGCTTACCATTGCCATCGCTATGTTTGGCATCACGTCCCTCACGCAGAAGAGATGGCTGCTTTATTTTGCCGGGGCCGTAAGCCTGATCGGGATCGTGCTGGGATTGACGGCTTTTTTGAAGATCAGCCTGCATTCGGACCTTGTCTCGAAAATATTAGGATAAGAAGGGGGTTATTTCTCCTCAGGAACTGCGACAGGAGATGGTAAAAAAATCAGCTATATTTTTTTAACTGTATTATATTTAATAAAGCAATATTATATGAATATCACCAATAAAGTCAGACACTGGGGCGACCTGCACCATCCCAAGATCCTGGATATAATCCGGATGGTGCTTGGGGTCTTTCTGGTCGTAAAGGGATATATCTTCTTAGACAATGTCGCTTATCTCCGGTATCTGCTGATCGAAAATAAGGCCATCCGGCAATCCCCGGCAACCCTGTCGGCGCTGGTCTATTATGTAACCTATATGCACATATTGGGAGGGGGGCTTATTTTCCTTGGGCTTTTCACGCGGCTTTGGGCCTTACTGGAATTGCCGATCGTCCTGGGGGCGGTTTTCTTTGTGAACATCACCTCGCCATTCGTAAATTCCGAGCTCTGGCTGTCCATTCTTGTGCTCGTATTGCTGTGTCTTTTTGTCGTTATTGGCTCCGGACCTTTATCGCTTGACCGTCTTTTGATAAAGAGTGGTATGGAGAAGGATATATAGCATGATTTTTTACATGAGTTTACGTGCAGGTGCCATAAAAAACATATTTTATTACAAATAAAACTGTTACAATTATAAATTAATTATAATAGCAGTAGTCTGCTAAAGTTTTTTTGAGTTGACGTAGTGTTGCAGTAGGCGTTCTTTTGGAAAAAGTTGGGTAGGGGGATAATTTGGCCTTTGTTAAATGATTCCTAATTTTTAACCCAACGACTAATGCTTATTGTATGAAAGTAAAATTTCTGTTACGACTGCGTGCACTCTTGTTTTTCCAGCTCATTCTCTTAACTGCCACTGCCCAGAACCGCACCATAACGGGTACAGTTATTTCAAAATCGACCGGACAGCCTCTTTCCGGCGCTACCGTCCTGGTCAAAGGAACAAATATCGCAACCACTACGGACAACTCCGGTAATTTCAAGCTCAATGCTCCCGACGCCGCAAAGGGGCTGACCATTTCCTATATAGGTATGGTTTCCCAGAACATCGGCATTTCATCGGGTAATATTTCCATCCAGCTGGAGCAAACGGCTGCATCCCGGCTGGACGAAGTAGTCGTTGTAGGCTATGGTGTTCAGCGGAAGAGCGTCGTCACCGGCGCCATATCGAGCGTCCGGGCATCCGATCTCGAAAATCAGCCGGTAGTGAGGGTGGAACAGGCTTTACAGGGCCGTACCTCGGGTTTGACGATTTCCTCCAATTCCGGACAGCCGGGTTCGTCTTCGACGGTCCGTCTAAGAGGTTTCACATCGTTTGGTAATGACAAAAACCAGCCTTTGTGGGTAATTGATGGCGTGGTCATCGATGCAGGAGGTATTGGGTTCCTCAATCAGGACGACATCGAATCGATCGAAGTGCTGAAAGATGGCGCTTCCGCAGCTATTTATGGTACCCGGGCTGCTGCCGGTGTAATCCTGATCACGACAAAAAAAGGTAGAGCCGGGACCCTCCGGGTGAACTATTCCGGTTATTTTGGAACGCAGGCTCCCGCTAAAAAAGTAGACCTGTTAGACGCCACCCAATATGCCACCCTGAGAAACCAGGCATTGGTTGCCGCGGGCAGCGCTCCTGCATTTGCAAACCCTGCCGCCTTTGGCAAGGGTACAGACTGGCAGAAAGAGATCTTCAACTACAGCGCGCCAAAACAAAACCATGAGTTCAGCGTAAGTGGTGGCAGTGACAAGGCGACCTATTTTACTTCCTTTGGCTACAGCGACATCAAAGGTGTTGCAGCGACGCCCATTTCAAAATTCAAACGCATCAACTTCAGGATCAATACCAATTTTAAACCCGCCAAATGGATAAGCTTTGGTGAGAATCTTGGTTATAGTCATGGAACGAACAGTGGTGTCGGGGAAGTCAACCGCGAATTTGGCGGCGTGGTCAGTTCCGCGCTCAATCTCGATCCGACAACTCCGGCCATCATAACCGACCCGGTAGCTCAGGCTGCTTATGTGCCTGCAAGCGCTACGAACCTTGCGGCAGCTACCCGGAACGGCGCCGGCCAATTATATGGTATATCTCCTTACGTATTACAGGAAATGAAGAATCCGCTGGCCGTAATTCACAATAAGCTTGGCAACTATGGTTGGGACCACAATATTGTCGGTAATGCATTTGCGGATATATCTCCTGTAAAAGGATTGGTTTTACATTCCTCTCTAGGCACGAAAATGGCTTTTTACGGGAGTGAGAGTTTTACGCCCGTTGCTTTTTATAATACGGCAACCACCATCAATCAATCGAATCTTACCCGTGTTGAAAACTATGTGATCAACTGGAATATTGAAAATACAATTTCGTATAACAAGGTTTTCGACAGGCATAACGTTACATTATTGGGCGGATGGGGAGAATACAAGGATGGTAATGCCAGGGGGGCAACGATCTCTTACAACAACGTTCCCGCAACGACCTTTGATCAGGCCTCTTTCAGATACAGTGCGTTGCCTGCTGACCGGCAAAACAGCAGCGGCTCCGATGGAACCGATCACCGGATCAATTCACTTTTTTCGCGTTTGCAATACAACTATGATGAAAAATACCTGCTGACCGCATTGATCAGACGGGATGGTTCTTCGAGGTTTGGCTCCAACAATAAGTTTGGCTATTTCCCTTCCGTATCCGTTGGATGGGTACCCACCCGTGAATCCTTCTTTCCGCAGAGCAATGTGCTTAACAATCTGAAGATCCGGGCAAGCTATGGTGTTACGGGTAATGACGGTATCGGGGACTTTGCCTTTGTTCCCACAGTCGATGCAGGCGGGCAGCGTAATTATACCTTTGGTACAACCGATAAGGTATACATCGGTTACAGCCCCGGTGCACCGGCCAATCCCGATCTGAGATGGGAACAGACCGCCACGACGGATATCGGTTTTGACGCTATCCTGGTGAATGCCCTGACCTTAACGGTTGACGTCTATAAAAAGAAAACAACCGGTATCCTTCAAAATCCAACGATCCCAAGTTATGCCGGCTATGGCAGTTTTGCCCAGAACTTCGATGACATTGAAAACAGAGGGTTGGAAATCGAGCTGGGGTACAAAAAGAAACTGGGTGATTTTAATCTGGGCGTGAATGGTAATATATCCTTTTATCAGAACAAGGTGACCAAAATGCTGCCCGGGCAGACCTTCTTCGAGGATAACAGCGCCACCTTCCAGAATATGGGTAATATTACCAGGACTGCGATAAACCAACCCTATCAGCGCTATTTTGGCTACAAATCCCTTGGTATTTTCCAAAGCCAGGCAGAGATCGATGGTTATGTAGGCGCGGACAAAGTAACCAAGCTACAGCCAACTGCAAAACCGGGTGATACAAAATTTGCCAACCTGACCAATGATAACATCATCAACCCAGATGACCGTACGTATATCGGCAATCCAAATCCGACCGTCAGTTATGGACTGACCATCAATCTTGGGTATAAAAACTTTGATTTTGCTGCGTTTGGCGGCGGATCGGGCGGCAACCAGATCTTCCAGGGTCTGCGCCGGCTGGATATTGCTGCGGCAAACTATCAAACGAAATATCTGAATGCATGGACGCCCACAAATACCGGATCAAAGTTGCCGAGGGTAGTTAATGGCGATCCCAACGGCAACTACTCCAAGTTTACCGACCTCTATCTGGAGAGCGGGAATTTCTTTAAGCTGAGGACGATGCAACTGGGTTATTCCTTCCCGAAAGGCATGATCAACAAATGGGGTATGCAGAGATTGCGGGTGTACGTACTCAGCGAAAACCTGTTTACCATCACCAAGTACAGCGGTTATGATCCGGAGATCGGGGTAAGCCCGGATTCTGGCGGCGGCGCACAATTCGGCATCGATCGCGGCTTCTATGTTCCTGCCCGTTCATTTCTGGTGGGTCTGAATGTTGGATTTTAATTAATTATTTAAATCAATTGCAATATGAAAAAGAAGAATCTTGTATATATAACAGCGCTTGCCCTGAGCACGCAGTTTCTTGGCGCTTGTAAGAAAGAGCTGAATGTAAGCCCGCAAAACCGCATTACACTCGATCAATATTATAAAACACCGGCAGACGCCTTTGCGGGCCTGGTAGCCGTTTATGACCGGTTTGGATTCCAGACCGGTGGTTTGTATGATAAAGCCTCCATTATGGATGTTGCCGGTGATGACCAGCTGGCCGGCGGCGGCGGACCGACGGATATCAATGATCTGCAGGTCATGCAAACGTATACCCTGAATGCCAGCACCGGTCCGCAGGGTTATCTCTGGAGCAGGGGGTATTCCGGGATCTACCGTGCCAACGTTCTGCTGTCAAAGCTCGACGGCTGCGGTCTGGATGCCGCTACCAAGACCAGATATATCGCAGAGATCAAAGCCATGCGCGGTGCATTTTACTTCGATCTGGTTACCTTTTTCAAGAACATTCCACTGATCGAAGGCATTGTGTCCGTAGATAGTCTGTACAGTGTTGTGCAGACCACTCCCGATAAAATATATGCTTATGTAGAAAAGGACCTTAACGATGCCATCGGAGCGTTGCCCGCGACTGTTCCGATAGCTACAGAAGGAGGCCGGATAACACAGGGCGGCGCAAAGGCGTTGCTGGGCAAAGTCTTGTTGTATGAGAAGAAATGGCAGGCGGCCGCCGATCAGTTCGCGGCTGTGAACGGTACGGCTCCGGGCGTATCGCCCTCCTCCTTCGGCTATCAGTTGATGCCCAATTATTCCGATCTGTGGCTTACAAAAAACAAATACAATTCCGAGTCCGTCATGGAATTCGTTCACAGCGCGCAATCAAACGGCGGCTGGGGCGATGCCGGCGCCAGCGAAGGCAATCTGATCTGTATCACAACCGGCCCACGCGGTTACTCACAGCTCAAAACGACTGCGCCGGATTATTTTTCGGGTTACAGCTTTCTGGTATTCACGACCGCATTTGCCAGCATGATGCATGGCGATCCCAGATATACCGCGACCGTTGCCGACCTCGACAGTCTGAAAAATGCCGGCGCCGCCAGCTATACTGCGGGTTATAACAATACCGGTTTTTTCCTGGGTAAATTCATAGGACGTGTATCCAATAAAGCGGCGAACACTCCCGAGCTCAATTTTGGTCAGGACGAGTATGAGATCCGTCTGGCCGATACCTATCTGATGGAGGCCGAAGCGCTGCTGAATGCAGGAGCAGGCGTTGGCGCCGGCAGCAGGGCTTATCAGCTGCTGAATGCGGTAAGGGCCCGCGTAGGGCTGTCAGCGGTTGCGGTAAGCCAGACCAGTATTGAAACGGAAAGAAGGCTTGAGCTGGCAGGTGAGGGTCTTCGCTGGCCGGATCTGGTCCGCTGGGGTAAAGCGGCGACCGTGCTGGCCTCAAAGGGTTTTATCGCGGGCAGACACGAGATCTTCCCGATCCCCCAGAGCGAACTGAACAATACCAAGATCGAACAGAATAAGGAATGGGGTGGTACTAAATAATCCATTCTGATATTCAAGACATCAGCATTATAAAAATGGCTCCTATGGATCAGAAAGCGGTTTAATACCGCTTTCTGATTTTAATCAGGTCAAACATGCAGTACCTTAAAATTCTTTTTCTCACCGGTATTCTTCTAGTCCTGGTGATCTTCTTTTCAAGATGTTTTCAGAACCCTCCTTCCGGGGACCCCAGAGGCGACCGGTATGCGGGGGCAAAGACCTGCGTTAGCTGTCATCAGCATATATCCGGGTCGTATGCGCACAGCAATCATTACAAGACATCTTCGGAGACCAATCATGCGCTTCTTAAGAAGCTGATCGCTCCTTCGGGGGACCATTTTTATTTTTCCGACTCGAGCTATGTCCGGATAGAAGAAAGGGAAAATGCGCTGTTCCAGTCCTCGGTCCTGAATGCCCGGAAAGAGCTGTCCGGAAGATTTGATATTTCATTTGGGTCCGCGGAAAAAGCGCAGACCTATGGCTACTGGAAAGAGAATAAATTATATGAGCTGCCCCTTACGTACTTTACGAGTATGAATACCTGGGCAAACAGTCCTGGATTTTCCGGGAGACATGCCAACTTCGGCCGGGTCATCGAAAGCCGTTGTTTTGAATGTCACGCTTCGTATATCGATAAAGAATTTGTACGGTCGGGCTCGCTGGCCGTAAGCGAAAAGCTGGACCGGAATTCCATTATCTATGGAATAGACTGTGAACGCTGTCACGGACCAGCAGCGGAGCATGTACGGTTTCATCAGGAAAATCCAGCCGTCCGGAAAGGCAGGTTCATTACTTCGATCAGTTCCTTAAGCCGTCAGCAACAGCTGGATGTCTGCGCCGTCTGTCATTCAGGGAATGATAAGACGCCTCAGCGGCCCCTTTTTTCCTTTACTCCCGGCGATACCTTATCGAATTTCCTTTATCCCGATTTCGGATCGGGTAGTCCGGAACCCGATGTGCATGGCAAGCAGATGCAATTGCTGGCATCGAGTCTTTGCTTTCAGAAGACCGGCATGACCTGCGCCACCTGTCACAGCGCGCATGGACCGGAAGAAAATAAGACCGCGGATTTTATCCCGGTATGCATGACTTGCCACCAGCATTCCGATCATGCAAAAGGGATCCTGAAGGAAAACGAGCAGATAAAACGGGATTTCAATCTGGTAAGCACGAATTGCATCGATTGCCACATGCCATTACAAACGTCAAAAACTATACACTTTAATAATGGGGCCGAATCGAAAAATATGCCCTATCTTATAAGAACACATAAAATCGCCATATATAAATAACGGTTTATCAGCATGAGGCAACCATTGCTAACCATATTATTCAGCATCTTTTGCTGCAGCTGTGCCCGTTCCCAGGGTATTCTGATCCCCGAGATCATAAATTTCCCCAAAAAGACATACGAATCCGGTAACCAGAACCGGGATATTGGTCAGGACAGAAGGGGCTTGCTCTATTTTGCAAACGATGACGGTCTGCTGGTGTATGACGGCACGTATTGGAGGACCTATCCATTGCCCAATGGAAGCATCGTCCGGTCACTGGCCGTGGAAGGCGACAGGATCTATATCGGAGGACAGCAGGAAATAGGCTATTTCTTTTTTGACCAGCGCGGAGGACTATCCTATCAATCCCTGAAACAGCTGATCCCTCCGGGCGAAACGGAATTCAGTGACGTATGGCGTGTCATGCGTTTTGAAAACGACATATTCTTCCAGTCCAACAAAAGGATATTCCGGTTTCACGATGGGAAGATAACGGCATTTAAAAGTATAAACTGGCGGTTTCTCGGGGTAAGCAGGGGATTGCTCATCGCCCAGCAATATGAAAATGGGCTGATCCGGTTCCAGGACGGACAATGGCTGCCGCTTGATCCCAGATATGATTTTTCAAAAGATAAGGTTACCATCAGGTCCATTACCGATTTTGGTATGAGAAGAACGCTGATCACGACGGTCAAATCCGGCGTCTACGTTATCAACGATAAAGAGATCAGCAAATTTGAAACGCCGTCTCTAGCGGCGATAACTCCGCAGATCATCTATTCTTCCTGCGCAATCGACACCGGACTGATCGCCGTCGTCACCAAGCTTGGCGGATATTATGTTATCAATACCCGGGGAGAACTGGTCCAGCACATGACCAAGCTGGAAGGGCTTCAATCGAACACGATCAATACCGTTTTTGTAGATAAGGAGAAGAATGTCTGGCTGGGGCTGAATACCGGGATAGACCTTGTGATCAATAATAACCCCATCAATCACATCAATCCGAGCCCCGATAACAGAAGTCCCGGGTATTCGGCCACTATCTACGATAACAAGCTGTTCATAGGAACGGGGCTTGGGTTGTACAGCATACCCATACCGCCCAACAACGATCTGAGTGGGTTGCAGGGGAATTTCAGCATGGTCAGGAACAGCAATGGCTTTGTATGGGGCTTGTCCGTCGTGAACAACCAGCTGTTGATGGGACGCGGTGACGGCGCATATATCGTCAATGACAACGGGTGCATTCCATTGGACACGGCAACCGGTTTCTGGTCTTTTCAGCCTCTTTCAGCACAGCAGCCCAGTACCGTCGTCATAGCCGGCACCTACAACGGGATCAATGTATACCATTATGACTCGGGTAAGTTTGTAAATCCGAGGAACCATACTTTTTTCGAATCGGCGAAATATACCGTTGTCATGGACAATGATATATGGGTTGCGCACCCCTATCAGGGTCTGTATAAGATTTTTTTTAACGAGGCGGGTCTGCTGGTCAATAAGGCCTATAAGGACGTTCATAACATCCTGTCTTCGGGACATAATTATCTTTTCAAGATCCATAACAAGATCGTCCTGGTCACCAGGAAGGGGATATTCGAGTATGACAAGATCCTTGGCGACTTTTCGGAGTCCGCCTTTTTCAAGAAATTATTCGGCGCCTCACATATTTCTTATCTCCGGGAAGATACCCAGGGCAATATATGGTTTATCGAAGACAAAAAGCCGGGCGTCATCGACCTGTCCGAACCAGACAATCCCGTTAAAACTTATTTTCCCGAGCTGAATAACATCGTCCTTGGGAATGATGAGGAGTTTATATATCCGATCAATAAAAATAATATCCTGATCGCGGGGGAATCCGGGTTTTATCATATCAACTATGAAAAGTATAAGGGGGCCGGTCATGATCTGAGGGTTTTGCTGAGAACGGTAACCGCTTTTTATAAAAAGGACAGCATCTTGTTCGGGGGGTATCTGCCGGGAAAAGATCAGGCAGGAAACGGCGATGAGTACAGCTTTGCCAATACTATCCGTTACAAATGGAACTCCGTTCATTTTGAATTTTCTTCGCCTTATTTTGGAGGGTCGGTAGAGTATAGCTGCCGGCTGACCGGATATGAAAAGGAGTGGTCCGCATGGTCAAAAAGGACGGAGAGATCCTATACAAATTTGCCGGGGGGGAACTATGCATTCGAGGTAAGGGCAAGAAATAACAGCGGGCATCAGTCGGTTACGAGCCAATTTATATTTATCATTTCCCCTCCCTGGTATAAGACCCTGACCGCTTACTTTCTTTATATGGCCCTGATCATCGCCATTATTTATTTCTTTTATAAAAGACAACAAAGGAAATATATCATCCAGCATACCAACCGGCTGAAAAAGCAGCAGGAGAAATTTGAAGAAGAACAGAAGCGTCTGCAGTACCTGCATCAGTTGGAAATGGAAAAGAATGAAAAAGAGATCATACGGCTTAAGAATATAAAGCTGGAGACGGAGGTGGAGCACAATAACGCCGAACTGGCCTCCAATACCATGAGCCTTTTGCAAAAAAGGGAGCTGCTGAACAAGATAAAAGAGGAAATAATAAAAGTTCAGGATGAGCCCGAATCGGATAAAAAGACAAAAAATATACGGAGGATCATAAAGATCATAAACGAGCAGCTTGAGATCAACGATGACTGGGAGCGGTTTTCCCTCTATTTCGATAAGGTCAATAATGATTTCTTAAAGATACTGAAGGATAATTTCCCCTTGCTTACGCCCACGGACCTTAAGCTTTGCGCCTATCTCCGGCTTAACCTTTCCACCAAGGCTATTGCCGATCTGCTGAACCTTTCTATCCGCGGGGTTGAAAGCAGCAGGTATCGGTTGAGGAAAAAGCTGGACTTGTCTAACGATATCACCCTGTTTGATTTTTTGGGATCGGTAGGCAGTCTCCAAAAATAAATCCACGATTTAATCTGGGATTGCGCAGCTTGCTGCGTCGCAGGGAAGAATAGGTAATCCGGTTCCGGCCGGTGGGGTGGGGTGGGCTGGTTCAGATGTGGTGCGGTGCGGCCATGTTCTGTGCGGTTCGGTCAGGTCCATCGTAGAGCGGCCGGGTCAGGTATTTTTATTTTTCTCTTTTTGCTCGGCCTTCCAGATCGAGAGGTCGATCCCCGACAGGCCGGAAGGGTGGGTAGCCGTCTCCCGCTCCTTTCCTTTCGGGATGGGGTCGGGCGTCTTGAATTCTTTGAGATCACTGGCAAACCCGGTCGTGGCCGGACGGTTATTCTCCCAGAATTTTGCCAGGAAGTTCAGGGCTTGCTGGGGGGTATCGATCTTCTCTTCGTCTTTCAGCACTTCCAGCAGTTTCAGATCGAACCTTACCGGAACAGGCTTATTTTTTTCCTTTGCCATATGGGTGCAAATGTATGGAAATCGGGGATCATTCCTGGATGCAAAATTCGACCATTCGGGCGATCTTCCTGGCCAGTTCATCCGACCATTCAAGTTCCGGGAGTTGTATGACACCGGGATCATGTAAATTGCATGTCTTACATAAAGTCTCCGCCTGTAACATATGAAATTATTTCCCTGTTGCCTTGTCATTTGTCTTTGCAGCTGTGCGTCGCAGCCCTATTTTAAGAGCCCCAACGATGTTTACAAAAAAAAGGTAGTCCTGTACCTGCGTGATCAGCCGGCCGTTGCAGGTCTGCTGACGGTCCCGTTCGAAGACAATTTTAACAGGGAACCGGCCGCTGCACAAGGGCTGAAATTTATTCCGGAAGGGAAAAGCGAAGAAAAAATCATAAACATCAAAGCGGTTATTGGCTACTCGATAAATAAAAACTATTACGCACTGAAAGAGCTCTTTTTGTTCACCAATAACAAAGATCACCTGCTATTTGCAAAAAGGCTTACCCGTGAAGATTCCAAAATCCAGCTGTACGAGCTTTATGAATCGGGGAACGGCAATGTGACCGGAGAAACCCAGTATTCCTACTATATTTCATTGCCAGCATCCGGCCAGTATGAAACGATCAACACAAAAAGCAATAAGCTTATTCCAAATTTCGATCAGAAGATGAGCGAACTGGTTGCAGACTGTCCTTCCCTCGTACAAAAAATAAAAGAAAAACAAAATGGCTATTTTGTTCCATTACTCTCTTTTAATACCTTCAAACATAAGGAAGTGATGACTAAGATCATCGATGAGTATAATAACTGCAAATAGGGTATTTTAGGTTCCCTCAGCTGTATTTCAGGCTCATTAACTTATTTGGCTTCAGATAAAAGAAATCATTTTTGAAATCCGGCAGGAACGCGGTGTAGATGTCTGACCTGAAAAAGAGAAGAATTATTTGCATAACCGGTGGGTATTCTATTGGGGGAAGGAAGATTTGTTCAGGCCCGGGATGATCCTCAGGGCATTCTTATAATATACTTTTTTCAGCACTTCATCGGGCAAGGCAAGGCCATACATCCGCCAAAAGGCATGATACTTTTTATGATAAGGGAAATATTCGTCGGCTGTTTCCAACACCCTGAAATAGGTCATATATTCCGACGGCACCCAGGAATCCTTACCGAAAAGGATCCTGTCCTGGTATTTAATAAAAAAATCCCTTGCCTGTCTGGGTTGTCTTCCCAGTTCGGCTATGATCGCAGCTATCTCGACGGATACGTTCGGACATTCATCCAGTAATTTCCCCAGCGAAGAAAGATCATTAGCCAACCAGCCGAAATGGGCGGCAATGAATTGGGTGTTCGGGTGAGCTCTGAAGATATGGTGCTGTTCTCCGATGATCGTTTTCCAGGAAGCCGGATTGGTATTTTCCTTTTTCCGGTCAGGATGGGTCTTCAGCTCCAGCCAACGCTCATTATATTTGTCCATCGGATCCCAGAACGATGGCGGGTCGGCCGAATGGATCAGGACCGGGATGTGAAGCGCTCCACATTTATCCCATATTGCGTCCAGCCGGCGGTCGTCTACGGCAATCCGCTGCCCCTGCTCATCTTTGAATTCCATGCCGAGGTCCTTATAGATCTTTAATCCCCTTGCTCCATTACGGACATCGGCTTCCAGGTCCGCCAGCGCGTGTTCGGTCCAGCCTTTTTGCCCGAAATGTGCAAAGGAAATATTGCTGAACTGTATAAAACGGTTGGGGTAATGTGTCCGGATATTGGATTGCGCTCTTTTAAAATATGTAGAATCCTGAACATCGAAAATGCCGTTTGCCTCCTTGTACCCCCTTCCGCTCAGGTTATTCATGATAGCCATATTGAGCTTATCCATCTCCCGGATCAGCTCGCTAAGGTCCTGTGATGGCATATCCCATTGATGATTATGGATGTCGATGAATGGATACTTCGCCCGGGTAAGGATATGTGCCGGAGCGACAAGGGTGGATCTGGGATCGTATTCTTCGAAATCCATCTTTTGAGCCCTGGCCGACAAGTCCGTGAAACAGGTCAGCAACAGTACAAAATAAAGGTTCCGTTTTATAAGTTTTGACATCACTTGCTTAATTTGCTTAAAAGTACCAAAAAGCCCGGTTTGCCCTAACCGCCTATCACATTGTTTTTCTATTATTCGTATTTTAGCAAAAATGATCTCCCAGCAAAGAATGGCCATTTTTGAAATACAATCATATATCGAGGCAACAGAAAAAGATTCTTCCCTCTATGAGGAGAAAAACTTTGATAAGCGTATTGAGGTCATAGACTTCATCGGATTTCAGGTTATCGATCAGATCGGAGAACTCCTGCGAAAAACGGCTCAGCCGGAGGGGCTGATGCTGCTCAGATATCGTGCTGAGAAAATAAAGGCCGAGCTGGAAGAAATTGATATAAAGCTTTTTCAAAGACTTCTGCGTGCTATCCGGGCAGGAGGATACAGAGGAAATGAATTCAAAAATCTGATCAGGGAATATGTAGATTTTAATTCAGACCATACCGAACAACTGGAAGAAACTGGTTATGATAACCTTGATCTCTTTATCAATGAATTATCCCTCTTTCAGGCTATGCCGGAGCAGACCAGGGATTTAGAACCGGAAATGGTATATTATCAAAAAACGCCGGCAAGAATCGTTTTCGAACTTGTCGAGAGATCTTCTTTTCGGAAAGAAGACGTTTTTTTTGATCTGGGCTCTGGTTTGGGTCAGGTAGCCATCCTTGTAAACCTTCTTGCTGGAATCACCGTCAAAGGTGTAGATTTCGAGCCGGCTTTTTGCGAGTATGCGAGGAATTGCGCTGCGGAGCTTAATTTATCCAATGTGTCATTTACAAATGTCGATGCAAGGAAAGCAGACTATTCCGGAGGGACAATATTTTTTATGTTTACCCCTTTCAGAGGTGAAATCCTGCGTGAGGTTTTAGAGATGCTGAGGAAAGAATCATTATTGAGAAAAATTAAGCTCATTACTTATGGGCCATGTACTGCCCAGGTCGCTTTACAAAGTTGGCTGGATCCTGCTACCCCGGGGGATAATACTGTTTATACACCCGGGATTTTTAGCAGTTTTTAAGATTGAAAAGGAATTGATCCCGTAAACACCGCGTTGTTAGGGCGGTTATCCGGTTTATCGATCCGCTGCGCCACGACCTTATGTCGCAATTTCCCCTATAAGTTGTCGTATTTACACATCTATTATCACAATTATAGCCTTTAAGTTTGTGCTATCCATTAACAAATTTAAAACAATCAGACATGGAAGCAACATTAGCTCATCATTCAATTAAATCTCCGTCGAAGGCCAGGTTATGGGCTGGACGGGTCATTATTGCACTTTGTGTACTTTTTCTGCTCTTTGACGCCATTATGAAAGTGATCAGGGAAGCACATACTATAGAGGCAAGCGTTAAGATAGGATGGCCTGAGCATTCGATACAAGGAATAGGAGTCCTCCTGCTTATCTGCACTATTCTCTATATCATTCCGCGTACTGCTTTTTTTGGAGCAATTCTGCTGACTGCTTATCTGGGTGGTGCAACCGCCATTAATCTGCGCGCGGGTTATTCTTTTCTCTTTCCTGTGATTTTCGCTGTTTTAGTATGGCTCGGTCTGTATTTACGCGATAACAAACTGAGTATGTTTATTTCTTCCAGGGCATGAAGTTGTAATTAAGAGGGTACTATGAAAGCTTCAGCTTAAAAAAATCAATGGTCCGTTGCCAGGCCAGTTCCGCTGCGGCCTTGTCATAACGGGGAGTCGTATCGTTGTGGAATCCATGGTTTACGTCAGGATAGATGTAAGCTGTGTATTCCTTTTTATTCTCTTTCAAGGCCATTTCATACGCAGGCCACCCCTCATTGACATGGGTATCCAATCCCGCATAATGCAAAAGAAGCGGTGCTTTTATCTGGGGAACAAGCTCTTTTGGAGGCTGGGCCCCATAAAAGGGGACGGCGGCAGACAGGTCCGGTAGCCGGACGGCCATCATATTGGCAATCCCGCCGCCAAAACAAAAACCCACCACTCCTATTTTCCCGTTGCAATCGGGATGTTTTTTCAGGTATTCATATGCCGCTATAAAATCCTCCAGCATTTCATTTTTATCCCGCTTGCTCTGCAATTCGCGGCCTTTGTCATCATTACCCGGATAGCCGCCCAATGGCGTCAACGCATCAGGAGCTATGGATATAAATCCGGCAAGGGCTGCCCTCCTGGCCACATCTTCAATGTAGGGATTTAATCCGCGATTTTCATGAACGACGACGATGCCGCCCAGTTTCCTGGTCAGGTCAGCAGGGCGGGAGAGGAGTGCCTTTATCGTACCGCCGCCTTTTTCGGATTTGTACGTGATATATTCAGATTTCAGCCGCGGATCATCCGTACCGACCTGCAGGGTGTTTTTATAATCGGGCATCAGAAAACTCATCAGTGCAGGCACGGTAATGCTGCCTACCGCATAGGCAGAGAGCTTTTCCATAAAATCACGTCTGCCTAGCCTGTTATGGGCATAATCGTCATAAAGCTCAAATACTTCTTGTTTAATATCTTCTTTTTTTATTTTCATATAAGATCTTATTGAAGTTTATCATTTATGATCGTCAGGGAACCCACTCCAAGGCCACAAAGCGTGTGCCAGCCTTTTGTCATTTTATCACGGCTCTATTTTGCCCATGTTTATTTCTTTAGGTACCCGCATGAGGATGATACGTACCATTACTTGATTTTAATCAAGAATACAGGCGTCCGTATTTCGTATATTTAAGGGTGGGCTGCAATTAAATATAAAAACAATGGAGCATAAAGCTAAATCGATCCGACCATTCATCGGAGCTAAAAACTTTGAACTGTCAAGGAGTTTTTACCGGGATCTTGGTTTTGAGGAAAGTATTTTGTCGTATAATATGTCTTATTTCAAAACCGGGGGGATAGGATTTTATTTACAAGATGCCTATGTTGAAGATTGGATAAATAATTCAATGGTTTTTTTGGAGGTGGACGATGTTGGTCGTTATTGGAAGGAACTTTTGGCTTTAGACCTGGCGGCTAAATATGAAAATGTAAAATTGACCCCCATCCGGGAAAATGACTGGGGTAGAGAATGTTTTATGCACGACCCTTCAGGGATCCTCTGGCATTTTGGAGAATTTTCGAAACCCGGGAAAAGATAACGGCGAAAAAGCGGAAAGACCCATGGTGGGGGTCGTCGTAAAAATCCATTTACAATAATAATTAAATCCAAAAAAAATGAGTACGATTACAGTAAAAGACGGTACAGAAATTTATTACAAAGACTGGGGGACCGGGCAACCGCTTTTTTTTCATCACGGCTGGCCTTTATCCGGCGATGATTGGGATGGACAAATGATGTTTTTCCTACAGCATGGATTCAGAGTTATTGCCCATGATCGCAGAGGACATGGAAGATCTACCCAAACTGCAAATGGCCACAATATGGACACCTATGCAGCAGATGTTGCTGAGCTTACACAATCGCTCGATCTGAAAAATGCTATACACATTGGCCACTCAACTGGTGGTGGTGAAGTTATCCGTTATGTTGCAAAACATGGACAAGGCCGTGTAGCTAAGGCTGTACTTATAAGTGCGGTTACTCCAATAATGGCAAAGACTAAAAATAACCCAGACGGCATCCCTCTGTCGGTATTCGATGAAATACGTGCAGGTACCGCGACACAACGACCACAATATTTTATAGATTTTACCCTGCCTTTTTATGGATATAACCGGGAAGGGGCAAAAATATCGCAAGGCATCCGGGATAATTGGTGGCGCCAGGGAATGATGGGCGGGATAAAAGCACATTACGATTGCATCAAGGCTTTTTCAGAAACAGATTTTACAGAAGACCTTAAAAGTGTGGATGTGCCCGTACTTGTTATGCATGGCGAAGATGACCAGATCGTTCCATTTCCCCTCTCTGGAGCAAAGGCTGTAAAACTTTTAAAAAATGGAAAGCTTATCTCATACCCAGGTTTTCCTCATGGAATGCCAGCGACAGAAGCTGCCACAATAAATGCGGACCTTTTAGCTTTTATTAAATCGTAATGAATAAGTAGCATACGGCAATGGGTTTGAAATTATATCGGGAACAAAGCTGTTAATTTCAGTAAAAAAGCGACTATTCACTTTTAACAATCTTTTAATATGATGATAGAATTGGCGCGATCTGAATAAATTGATAAATTAGGATAAACATTGGCGATCATGGAAAACAGCAAAGAAGCTTTACAACGAGCCGTTGCCCTGATAAAAAATAGTGGTGTGAAAAAGGGAATGGACGTAACCGAGGAAGAGATGGCTCGGAAACTAGACATCTCTGAGAAGCAATTGTATGTTTATTTAAACGGGGAAGACACAACACCGGCCGATTTACCGGTCAGGCTCAAGTCTGCATATGGCATCAGGAGATATGTCGTAGAATCTACGCAGGTACATCGTGTGCGTGAACCCAGGCCGGCAGAAGATGAATCGACACGTTCGGAAAACAATAGTAAATCCCTTAAGGCTACTATTTCCTTTATAAAAAAGATCGGTAAAAATAACGGAATGAATATCACGGATGAAGAACTAGCACTGAAAGCAGGCATTTCGACTAAACAACTAAATGCTTATTCAAATGGCGAGGAGAAAATTCCAGATGATCTATCGTCTCTGTTACGGTCTGCTTATGCAGACCTTATCAATAGTGTCCGGATGGAAAACAACAGAGAGACTTTGAAGCATACCGTTGTATTAATAAGGAATCGAGGACTTGGCATGGGGGTAAACATCACGGTAGAAGAGATGGCCCAAAAAATAGACATCCCGGAGGAAGCATTATACGCCTATTTAAATGACGAAAATGATATTCCGCAAGACGACTTGCCCCATAGACTGCGGTCCATTTATAATGATCTTCTTAAAAATTTAAAAGGGGTTGAGATCATCGAAGATATTAATATGGTAAAAAGCCGGAACGTTTCTGGAAAATAATCAGCTTCCCGGCCAATGCATGCGGCTATTCCGTTCTCAGGCTCTTCACCGGGTTGGCCAGTGCGGCCTGTACACACTTAAAGCTGACGGTTAGCAGGGCAATAACCAGTGTTATTGCACCGGCGGCGGCAAACACCCACCAACTTATGTCAGTACGATAGGCATAGCCCTGCAAAAAGCTGGTTAGCCCGTACCAGGCCACCGGGAAGGCGACGGCAGCGGCAACCAGCACCAGCACCAGGAAATCCTTTGACAACAGGCTTACAATATGCGGCACCCCTGCGCCTAACACTTTGCGTACGCCGATCTCTTTCACTTTGCTTTCGGCGGTAAAAGTTACCAGCCCAAACAGACCCAGGCAGGATATTATTATAGCCACCACGGCAAAGCAATTAAACAGCAACCCGACGTGCACATCGCTTTTGTATAAATCGTTAAACTCACTGTCCAAAAAGGTGTAGGTAAAGTCGTAGTCCCGGTTATATTGTTTCCATAGGCTTTCTACAGCGGCCAGCGCTTTGGCCGCATCCTTGCCCGTGGTCCTTACATACATTTTCCCGCGCCAGTGTTTGTCGTATTGGATCAGCAACGGGTGTATCTGGGTGTGCATGTCCTGAAAATGAAAATCCTTCACTACTCCGGCGATCACTCCTTTTATACCGTGAAATGTAAAGCGTTTGCCCACCGCGGGTTCCTTTATACCAGTTGCTTTAATGGCAGTTTCGTTCAGTATAAAATTGCTGCTGTCGGCAGGCGTGCCGGTAAACCCTTTGCCTTGCACCAACTGTATGCCCATCACCTCCAGAAAATTTCTTTCCACCGGCATCTGGCCAATGGTAAATGATTGCTGGTCCGGTCTCTTGCCTTCCCAATCCGCGTCGCTGGAGCCTGTGCCGCTGTTGATGATGTCCACCCCCGATTCTGTAACGCCCAGTATGCCCGGTTGTTCCAGCAGGTCGGCTTTTGCCGCCTCATAATGGGGGTCAATATTGCGCATCCAGATGCTGAAAACATTCTCCTTATCGTAACCCAGGTTCTTTTCGCGTATGTACTTTAATTGTTTGCCTATGATGATGGTGCTGGAGATAAGCATGATGGAAAAACTAAACTGTACCACCACCAGCACTTTGCGGAAGTTGCCCTTGCTGCCAATGCCGCTCAGTTTGCCCTTCATGGCTTCCAGCGGTTTAAAAGAGGACAGGGTTATGGCCGGGTAAATACCCGCCAGCAGGAGGGTTGCCAACATGGTAAGGCCGTACACCGCCAATACATCGGGCGCCCAGGGTTTGAAGACAATATCTTTGCCCGCAATATTATTGTACAAAGGCATTACCAGGTAAATAAGGCCTGTTGCCAGTACAAGTGCAATGAGAAATGTGAGCAGCGATTCGCTTAAGAACTGCAGGAACAGGCCTGCCTTGCCGGCGCCAACAATTTTGCGCAGGCTTATTTCCTTGCTGCGCTTCATGGCCCGTGCAGTAATAAGGTTAACATAGTTGATGCAGGCTATCAGCAACACAATTACAGCCACTATAAAAAACACCCGTACAATCATCATACCCTGCTCCTTACCGTCGGAAGTATACAAGTGTATTTTGGAAAGCGGGTTCAGCAGGTAAACAAGGTTTTTGTTAAAGCTGATATTTTGGTTGCGGCGGTGTATCGCGCCCATCTTTTGGCCTGCAGCGACAGGGTTGGCGCCGGGCTTTAACAATACATACGTTTCATAATTGTACTGGCCCCAGATGGCATCGATGGGAAGGCTTTTATAGAAGCCGGTTGTGTCATTTTCCTGTTCCAGTATCTGAAAATTAAAAACTATGTTGAACTTTATAGATGAATTGCCGGGCATGTCCTTCATCACACCCGTTACCCGGTAAAGTTTTTTATCGTCGGCCTTTAACAGCTTGCCCATCGGGTCTTCATCGCCAAAGAACTTTTTTGCCGTTGTTTCTGACAGTATGATGGAATGTGCATCCGTAAAGGGGTGTTCAGCGTTGCCTTTGATAAGCGGGTATGTAAACATGCTGAAGAAAGAAGGGTCAACCAGGCAGTTATGCCATTCGGTAATTTTTTTACCCTTGTATTCAAATACCGAAGCATTCCAGTTTTCTGTTACGCGGCAGGCATCTTCCACTTCAGGCACTTCCTTTTTGGCGTACACGGCAATGGGCGCGGGTGTACCATTCCAAATGGTAGGGTTGTCTCCATCGCCAAACTTTGGCGACAGCCTGTAAAGGCTTGCCGCGTGTACATTAAACCGGTCATAACTCATCTCGTCGTTTACCCAAAGTAACAGCAGTATACTCACCGCAAGGCCTGCCGACAGGCCGGTAATGTTTATAAATGAATAAGTTTTGCTTTTGCGCAGGTTGCGCAGGGCTATTTTGAAGTAGTTCTTTAGCATGCCGATCGGTTTTCATTATTAAGGACAAGCTCCCCGATTGAATGTTGCAGCCGGACCAGAGTATTATTTAATGGATTGAAATGGCTTTTGACTTTCCAGCCTTTGGTCCACTTACCGGGTATTTTTTACCCATAAACCATTATAAATCATATAGCAATGTATAAAAAATAACACTTTTGCGGTATTGTGGGAAGCAAAATGTAAACCTAGGTTTGTGCTAACGAAAAAACTCTAATCTAAAATCAACTTTATGCAAACACGCTTCCCTGTCTACCTGAAAAAGATCCTGACTACCAAAAACCGGCTTCCTGTATTGACGATTATCGTCGCTTCTTTGCTGATCGTATCCTGTAAAAAAGGAGATACCGGCCCTGCCGGAGTTGCCGGTCCTGCCGGAACTGCCAATGTGATCTATTCAGCCTGGTTTACCCCCGCCACTTACACGAAGGAGACCATCTTCGGTACTTATGGTTTTAAGTATGACAAGGCGATTACGGAAATCACTCAAAAAATCCTTGACAGCGGTACCGTTATTACCTTTGGAAAATTAAATGGGTATAACCCGATTATCTGGCCAACCGACCAGATAGCTCAAATGCCTATCAGCCTTACCTATTTATCCGGTACGGACGCTAATATCGATACCTGGTCAGCATTATTGTCCCTGGGAAATCTGGAGATCAGGCTCGTGAGCAGTTTGAACGCATACAGCAATATCTCCAATGCGCATCAGTTCCGCTATGTCATTATCCCCGGAGGAACGAAGAGTACGGTGGCATTGACGAAGCTCGGACTGGTCAATGGAAATGCCGGCACTTTTCTGCAAATGAGCTATGCGGAGATCTGCCAGCGGCTGGGGATGCCGGAATAATGCCGTATTCCGGATAAGGAAAATGAAAGGGTATCGGCAAATAAGGACTAACATCCTTACCAGGCACGTAGGTCACCATCGCTTGTCAGTACAATATTTAACGATTATCTTGGGGCATCATGAACCTATACTGCGCTGTTACCCTCTTCCTGTGCTTGTCCGCCTTATACACGGACGCGCAGGATGTGCCCCTCCGTTATTTCGACATCAAATCGCCGTCCCACAAAAAGAGCCTGCCGGCCTACAATAAAGTATCCAACAGCCGGTATAAAAAGATCGGTTTCCTCGACTGCCGCGACGACACGACCTATATCGGTACCGTAAATGTCGGCGTACTCAGGCATGAGGGGAAATTAAAGCTCCGTATGCCCTTCCAGCCGCAGCTGCAAGCGCTGATGGACTCCCTGACCGATAGTTCCGTAGGTAATGGAGAATTGCTCTTTCAGTTGCGTGATTTCCATTTTGTGGAAAAAATGGACACGCGGTACTGCTATTTACAGGTGGGTCTGTATGTAAAAATGGAGGATCAATACCGGCGCTTATCCATCCTGGACACCGTGATGATCGTGACCAGCTCCGATGTGACGGGTGTGGTTCAAACCCTGGGCAGCCGGATCATGACGGATTTCCTGGTTTACGAACTATCACGCGAGCCGGAGCATTCCGCAGCATTCCAAATACAGGAAGTCCTTCAATACGACAGCATCGAAAAAAGCCGGATACCGCTCTTTACCAGCACCCAATACGTAAATGGTATATATGACGATTACTATTCCTTCAGCCGGCAGCAACCCGACCGGCAGGGGCAAATAAAGGCCGATAAGAATGGAGTGATCAGCCGGGTCGCGGCACAGGATAGTACAGGCAGGCTGGTGAAGCTAAAGTCGAAAAACCTATACGCGCTGGTGTATGATGGGAAGCCCTATATCGCGACGGAATACGGTTATTATCGCGTGGAAAAGGTGAATAACAACCTCTTTTTTACGGGGAAGGTCAAGGTGGCCGCCAGCGCAGGAGATAAGAATGGCGCTGCGATGGCTTTTGGGTTGATCGGTGCGGCGATGGCATCAGGCGGCTACGCGGCAACCTATGAGATGATCATCGATCCTGTCAGCGGCGTGTTTGTGCATTTGCGGAAGATCGAGACTCCGGAGCAAGGCCTGTAGATTCAACATCAACCCGGTGCAGCGTCTGCGGGCAGACTAAAATTTTGAAAATCATCTCATGTTCCCGGACCGGGAGTGGGCTTCAGACCTTTCAGCTTCTGCGGATCAAGTACATTATTGATCTGCGTGATCTTTCCGTCGGCGGAGAAGCCAAATATCTGGCAAAGGCACAGTTCCTCCTTGCGATAATAGAGAAATGCGGGCTGGTGATTAATGATGGTAGGGACAATAGTGGCGGTTGCCAGGAACCTGGTGTATACCAGGATGATGAGATCGATGACCTCTTTGATACCGCTGCAGTGTTTAGCGACCACTTTGATGACGCCGCCGCCGTCAGCAGAATACTGTATATCTTCTGTCAGCAGATGTTCAAGGGCATGGATATCCTTATCCCGGACTGCCTGTAAGAATTGCTGTAAAAGGAGCTGCTGGGGCTTTTCCAACCGGCTGATCTGTTTGTCGGCGTCTAGCTTGCGCCTGGCCCGGCTGAGAAGCTGACGGGAATTCTCTGCTGTTGCAGACAACACCTCTGCTATTTCTTCATGCGCGTAGTCGAACCCTTCTTTCAGGATGAAGACGGCCCTTTCTTTCGGGTTGAGCTTTTCCAGGAGGATGAGCAGGGAGTATGAAGCGATGTCATTGAGTCGGATGGCCTTGTCGGTTTCTTCCGTCGCAATGGGTTCAGGCAGCCATTCATCGCCGTACCGGATCTTTTTCTTTTTGTCTTTAATGTTGATGGATTGGTTAATGACGGCCTTGATGAGATAAGCCTTCTCATTGTCTACCTCTTTCTGTTGACCGGAAAGGTATTTGTAGAGGACATCCTGCACGGCATCCCTGGCATCCTCGGCAGAGCCGAGGATGTTGTAGGCATAGGGAAAAAGTATAGACTGATAGTCTTTCAACGCTTAAGTTTTTAAGATTATGCGAACTGACCTACCCGGTAAGTGCCAGGTGTGATACGGAATGCTTTGTTAAGGCGGTTCCAGGTATTGGTCAGCGCAATAGTAAAGGTAAGATCTGCTATTTCTTTATTGTTAAAAAAAGAGACCAGTGGGGAAAAAACAATATCGTCCACGTCGGCATGGATCGTAAGGGAATCCGTATAGGCCAGTGCTGCTCTTTCCGCATCGCTATACCAGGGACATTCCCGCCAGGCCGGCAGTGCGTGCAGGCGCTGTTCTGTTTCCCCATTGTGTATAGCGTCCTTGTGATGCATGTCCAGGCAAAAGGCGCAGCCGTTGAGCTGGGATACCCGGTATTTGACCAACTCCAGCAACTTTTCATCCAATGCGGTCGTTTTTAAATAGCTGCCCATGGAGAGCATAGCTGTCATGAGCTCCTGAGGCACATCTTTGAAGGAAATCCTTTCTGTCATTTTCTTGATTTTTTGTTGAAAATATGGTTGTGGATATAGGACAGATGAGCGCAGGAAAACGTGACAGAATTATAGGCAAAAGAGTGACGAGGTTGGGTTAGGGTGGGGGATTGAGAGATCCAGCCACCATGAATGGTTTATGCCCGACGGAGGGACCGGTGGGTTTGGAAGTCCCCTTTTAGTACTTCAGACGAATATTAAGAAGGCTATTCATAACGCATCGTCTTTACGGGATTCGATAAGGCAGCATTGATCGCGCGGAAGCTCACCGTCACCAGCGCGATCAGCAGCGCGGCTATACCGGCCAGGACGAACACCCACCAGCTGATGGCAACCCGATACGCATAACCCTGCATCCACCGATGGAGTGCCAACCAGGCCAGCGGCCAGGCGATCAAATTGGCGATCAGTACCAGCCCGATAAAATGTTTGGACAGCAGAAAGACGACATCCTTTACGGAGGCGCCCAGGATCTTGCGGATTCCGATCTCTTTGGTCCGCTTCTCCGCGGAAAAGGAGGCCAACCCGAACAGACCCAGGCTGGAGATGAGGATGGCCAGGCCGGCCATGATAGCCACCATCTGGGAGATCTGGGTATCGGTCCTGTATAGCTCTTTAAAATGATCGTCGAGGAACTGGTAGTTGAAGGGATACTCCGGGAAAACCTTTTTCCAGGTGGCCTGAATAAACGCGATAGCCCGGCCGGCCTGCCGGCCGTTTATTTTCACCGACACCGTGCTGAATCCTCCTACCGTTTGATTGCCGAGGAACATGGGTTCGATCTTATAGTGGAGGGAATTGAAATTGAAGTCTTTGGCAATGCCTACGATGCTCCCCGTCGTATCACCCCCGAAATGTTTACCGATCAGCGAAGACAATGGCATTCCTGGCTGATCTTTGAGCAGTTCCTTGCTCATGGTCTCGTTGATGATGAATTCTCTCGCGAGCGCGGACTTCTCCCTGGAGAAGTTCCTGCCCGCCACCAATTGGATTTTATAAAGGCTCAGATAATCGGGATCCACGAACAACCCAGGGGTGAACAGTACCCGCATCGGGCCGTTGCCCGGCCAGAATCCGAAGCCCAGCTGTCCCACATGGCTCCCCAACTGTTCAAACGCCCCCGACACTCCTGCCACCAGCGGGTTGGCTGACAATTCTTCCTTCAGCAAAGCATATTTACGGGAGTTGATCCCATGCAGCGGTATGGTGACGACCTGGTCCCGCTCAAACCCTGGGTCTTGGTTCTGCATATAATTTAGTTGACGAAAGACGAGAATGGTGGCTATCATCAGGAAGATAGCGCTGGCGAACTGCCCTACCACCAGGATATTCCTAAAAGTGCCTTTGCTCTTGCCCGTATCACCCCCGCCTTTCAAGACTTTTACTGGCTGAAAAGAAGACAGGTAAATGGCCGGGTACAACCCCGATAACACTCCGAGCAGGATCGTTCCAATAAACACCGCCACCAGCAGTCCGGAATGCATGAAGAAAATCGGGCTCAGATTCCGCCCACTCAGTTTATCGATATACGGCAGCACCAGGCTCACCAGCACCAGGGCAATGACCAACGCGATCAGACATAACAGGACGGTCTCGACAAGGAACTGAAAGCCCAGTTGCGAGCGCAGAGCGCCGATCGATTTGCGGATACCCACCTCCTTGCCTCGTTCCGCCGACTGGGCGGTGGACAGGTTCATGAAATTAATGCAGCCGATGAGCAGCACCAGGAGCGCGAGCGCCATGAAAATATGGGTGTAGCGCTTATCGAATTTCTGGAAATTGATATCGTCCTCGCTGATATCGATGGCATTTGCATGGACGTCCCTTAACAGCAGGAGGAACAGCTCATAATGTATCTGTTGGTCCCCGACCGGATGTTTTTTCAGGTAGGCGGGGAATTTCTTTTCCAGTGCAGCTATATCCGTATTTGGCGCGAGTTCTACGTAGGTGTTTACCCAATTCTCACCCCATCGATTCATCCAGTTCGGTTTGTAGACAGTATTAAACGATTGCAAGGCGTCGAATTGAAGTTGGGAGTTAGCCGGCACATCTTTCAGGATGCCCGTTACCGTAAAAAGAAGGGTGTCTTTCCCGAAATGCGAAAGGGTCTTGCCGATGGGGTCCGCATTGCCGAATAATGTCCGGGCCGCCGATTCCGTCAGCACGATGCTGTTTGGTTTTTGCAGGGCGGTTTGCCGGTCTCCTTTCAGGAGCGGGAAGTCGAACATCCGGAGAAAGGCGGTATCCACGAAGTAGGTTTGCGGGAAGAATACTCTTTTCTCCCCATACGTCATCTCGTATTGTTTGTTCCAGTCCACGCGGCTGTAGCTCAGGACTTCGGGGAATTCGTCTTTCAGCGTCGGCCCCATTGGGAACATGGTTGTTGCTATCTTCTCAGAGGTCGCCGTGCTGGTAAATTTCTGCACGGTATTGAGCCGGTAGACGTTTTTGTGATGCATGCTATCGAAGCTCTTTTCGTAAAATACAAACAGCAGGATCACGATGCAGGCAGCCATGCCGGTGGCAAGTCCGAATATATTTAAGAAGCTATAAGTCCTGTTCCTTGTGAGGTTTCGGAGGGCTGACTTCAGGTAGGTTCTAAACATAATTTTTTATTTTTGGCAACAGGCCAACCTGCATGCAACAGAACCTGTGCCAGCTTTCCTGGTAACTGACATGCAACTACTTACAATTTAATTTCATCGCAGAGTGTATGCTTTCACTACAAGATATTGTACGGTTTTGGAAGGCCTATCCCGATCACAGGGTTAACGATTAAAACTTGTTTAGGTTATTGTTTTGACAAATCGATCACGTCAGTCTTTCGTGAGGCAGGTGTAACTACCAGATCCGTAAGCTTGCCATTCACTATCCTGCCCTGAACAGTGGTATTATAAGGCGCGTTCAGTTTAAACTCCGTATTGCCCCATTCTTTCGGCCAGGCCGGCAGCAGCATGATTTTTTTACCGTCTGTCTGCATCAGCATTTCCTGCAAGCCGTTCTCGCCATTACCGCCATTGTCTTCATCCGGCGCATAATCATGTCCGGTTGCCCAGAATGCCGGGAACTTAAGAGTAGGTTCCTTACGGGCAAAATTGAATGTTACATAAGTTTTGGCAACATCTGTCAAACCAAGCATGGCAGCCTGTATCGGGTCCTGTACCCAGCAACCCTTGTCTTTAAATGTGCGCGCATTAAACGTATTGATCGCTAATTGCAGGTCAGGCTTGCCCAGTCCGTATAATCTGAACGGATAAACCGCATATAATTCCGGATTTTCCAGGTTATGCCCCTTAACAGTCTGGGGACCGGTATACGGCAACAATATCTGTTTGCCGTCTTTCTCACCTACCGGCAGATCGGGAAGTTCACCATAAAACCTTTTCCAGTTTTCTCGCGATTTTTCATCGGCTAGATCGGGCGGCAGGGCCATTATCCGGGCCACAACCGCATGTAAACCGGCAATATCGGGCGCCGGATCATGCGCTTTCCAGAACATCTCAATGGAATTGTCGGGATCAAGCAATAATTTCCCCCGGGCATCCCGGCCAAAATGCTTATCAAAAAATTCCACACCTGCCGATGCTATTGGCAAAAGGATTTCCCGGGCAAATTTTTTATCGCCGGTATACGCATAGTAATCCAGCATCATCATGCTTAACTCCAGTATCGGAGTAAAGTAGTGGCCGGTCCAGTTCTCCTTAACTTCCGGTCCCATGTAAGGCAAGCCTCCCCAAAAAGGCGACGTTTCCTGAAAATAGCAGCCATCGTGATGGTAATAACGCTCGACCTGCGCTTTATTACCCGGTAACATAGCAAGGTACATTTTAAACAGGGGCAGCATTTCGTCAAAATCACCTGCCATAAGGCGAGGCCAATACATCGGGCGGGTATTTTGCATCCAATATTGCCCACCCCATTCGCGGTAATCCGCATCTATCGCTTTTGCCGAAGCTCTTTCGTTCGCCTTAAATTGCGGATTGTCCACGACGAAAATGGAGCCGTTAAATTTAACAGGATAAGCTCCTCTGCCGGCGCATGCAGTAATATAGCGTTGCAGGATATATCCTTGTGTAGTTGTTTTAGCAACATCGTCACCATTGACAAATATCCAGCTCCGGAGCCAGAATTTACTCCACCATTGCTGATGGGCCAGCCGTTCCTGTTCAAGAGGCTGGGCGTCTATTCCGGTAATTTCGCCATTCAGTTTGGCGTACCATTGGTCGGGGGTCAGGTTCTTTGTAGTTGAAGGATACACCGAGACCAGCTGATCATTAACGGCTTTACTTGTTTCCAGGGTAGTATCATCCCTGGTCACCAGCCCTTTTCCCTTAATCATTCCGCCAAAAACAATGCCGTGCAAGTGCTGGTCGGCATAATCCGGATTTTGATGATACCAGATAATTTTATTGGCTTGTTTCGGTAAAATGGTATCCCCCCTGCCAACCCGCCAGTTATCCAGCGTGACTTTGACTGAAACCGGCTTTACACTTTTTGATTCGACCCTTATAACCGGGTGGTTCGCATCCACCCAAACTCTCAGTTGAACAGCATTGGCGCCGGTACCTTCCTTAATCAAGATCTCGCTGTTATGCAGTTTTAGTACTTGCCGGAAGGGGCTTCCTGGCTGTGCGACCGGATTTGGGCTTACGGATATCCGCACTTTTCCCAGTTTCATTAACACGCCACCATCGCTTATCCAGTTGTTCTTTTCTGTAGCCGCTGCTGCCCCCCAGGCATCGGTTTTCCCTATAAAAAAGCAAAGGTCGCCGTCAGGTTCAACCCATACGTTGAGGCCAATATCGCCATTGCCGGTTGGCATGGACTGCATCGATGTTGGTCCGGGCGTGTCCCAGTTCACATTAAATGCATTCAAAAAGGGAACAATATTAAATTCCTTCTTTTTTACCTGTGCGTTGGCCGTTACCTGTACCAACACGCCTGTCAATAAGGCGAATAAGGCATTTAAAAATTTATTATTCATTTTATTACAACTATTTTCTTTTTAATATGCGAGTATTTATCGGTTTAATTTTTGATAAGTTAATAAAAAAAGACCGAAGCCAGATGGTTCGGTGAGAAGTATATGTTTAAATCAGGGAAATGTTTGAATTAGCCGTATTTACTTTTTCGAATAGATTGGAGATAGCTATGCCCAACAAATGTACATCGTTCGACCGGGTTGTTGTCGATGCGTTAAGCTCTTTATATCAATCGACGGTTAATTTTTGTCGAACACAAGATATCTGGCAAGGAAAGGAAGCACCCTGGTATAAAAGCGGCCATCATCGGTCCATACCCGGCTAAAGGGATCGCCCCTATATTCCTCCGCTTCATGCTCCACTCCGAGATCTTCGAGGCGCCGGCTAAAATTCCTGTTGGCAATAACATGGTCCTGGTTAGGATCAAATCTGCCCCAGTCAAAAGCGAGGCCACGCATCGTTTTAAGATTGGCTGATGATTCGACTAAGGTTTCTTCCAGTTGAAAACCTGTTTTTGCTTTCTGCATGTTGGTGCTGTTTAATTCTAATTCCCCGTTTTTATCAGGTTCAAATAAAAAGTCACAGTATAAAGGGGGCCGGGAAAGATTGGGAAGGAAACCCTGGCAAACGGCAAAGAAAATCAGGGTGCGTCCTGATCCTCTGAGATCATCGGGCGATTTTGCGGCATACATTTTTTTAAAATCCAGACCATCCAGGGAAACCCAGGGTAAATTACCCTGGCCAGTCGCCACGGGGTGAAGGGCGTAGACCACACTGAAAATGTCGGGGCGCGTCATGGCCAGTTTAAGCGCACCGCGGCCACCAAAAAAGTCCCCGATAACCGCCCTGCTGTTGCGGTTGGAGATTGTGCGAAACTGGCTATCGATAAAAGGCACAACTTCATTGGTAGTAAAGTCAAGCCAACGGCCGCTGACCGGTGAATTTTCATACAGGCTCCCAATCAGAGCAGTGCTGTAGTCGGCTGCCACAAAGATGAAATCTTTTATTATGCCTGTAGCAAATGCCCGTTCAATCAACTTTACCGCCCGCCCGTCTGCAAAGACCTGCTCGTTATTGCTATAAAAATTATTGAGGTAGTAAACAACCGGGTAGTGCTTGCCGGATTTTTCATACCCTGGCGGAAGATAGACTTTGACGGTTCGTTCCGCATTAAGCCCGACCCGGTTGTCCCGGAGTATCACCGAATGCAATGTTTTAGTCAGCAAAGTGCCGTGTTGATTTGCCTGACCATTTACCTGGATCGCGCCAAAGGAGACGCATGCAAGTACGAGCGAAAAAAGTACGCTGCGTTTCACGGTCTTTTCTGGATGTACCGATTGACAAAACACAAAGGAGAGGGAATTGACCCACTGTTGAAAATAATGTATGAAATGCATTTGAGAGAGGATTTTAAATTTTTAAAAATGTTGCTGCTTTAACCATTCCCCAAAACGATCGATCCAGTTATCTGTAGTTAAACGTTGAATGTTCATACCGAACCCATGTCCTCCTTTTTCGTAGAGATGTATTTCGGCTGATTTACCAGCGGCCTGCCACTTGCTGTAAAAGGCTAGCATCCCCGGAATAAGATGAAATTCATCATCACTTGCTGCGGATAAAAACAATGGGGGTGCGTCTTCCGGGACATTTGAATTTTGGTAAAGCGGGGGTACCGGCGTATAGATACAAGCAGTAAAATCGGGCCGGTTGGCGGCATCATGGCTGAATGCCATAGAACCTGCTAAAATACCCCCGGCGGAAAATCCAATGATGCCGATCTTTTTGGGGTCAATCCCAAATCCCATAGCATGGGCCCGGACATAAGCGAGAGCTGCGGCTGCATCCGCAACAGCCAGCGGTATCAGTGAATCATTCTCTTTATTAAATTTCGTTTGTTCTATTCCGGCTGTAAGCACTTTAACGGGGTCATCCGTTGACATCTGCACCAAACGGTAGCGCAGCACAAAACAGGCAATGCCCCTTTTATTCAGCCACCTGGCGACCTGGTCTCCTTCAACATCGATAGCTAAAATGCGGAACCCGCCCCCGGGGCATATGATAACCGCTGTTTTATCGGAAGAGGCAGAATCCGGTAAGAATACAGACAAAGTAGGATGTATGACATTAAACGCCACTTTTTCATTCCATATATTGGTAAAATACTCCTTTCCCTTCCAGTTCCGGCTTTCGGAACCTGCAGGGAAGTTGTTATACAAAGGGATAATTTTCTGCGCATTGCCAAATTCCGCAATAAAAAGAATGCTTGCAATTATAACAAGTGATTTTGGCTTCATAATCATAACAATTGATCCTGGTTTCATGATCATTTTACTTTTCCGCCGAACTCCTTACCGGTTGCTGCCATAGAGCCAATGTGTGGGAATGGGGATATCGGTCCGGCCTTCCGGCCTGACATATACCCGGTGGAGGCCGTTGCCACCTTTTTTATGGAAATATTCCACATGGATGGGATAAAACCCTTTTGCCAAAGGCACCATATACGTTTCCAGGAGCCCTGTTTTATTATTGATCAATGAACGGTCCCCCACAGCTATCTTAAAACCGTCGCCCCCATCCAATTCAAAGATGTAATACCCTACCCGGGGGATCTCCACGTAACCGTCCAGAACGTAAGCGGAATTGGACTGGCCGCCGAGCACATTGAGATCGGAATCCTGGCCCCCGAATCCCGACCGCACCGGCCTTAATTTTGAAAAGTCCGGCAAGCTATCCCAATCCCCTTCATAATACCTGTAATTCATCCCGCCTGCCCGGATGCCGACCGGTTTTTGGATGGGGGCAAAGATCGCCCCGGTCGTAAACCGGCCGGAGAACCCGCCCTTATCATACTCTCCCCGCGTGTAAAATGATCTTACACGCAAGCTTACCGGCCCGGAGAACCTGTTCTCCATCTTCATCCTGGGGGAACCCGTCGAAGGCTCGCTGCCATCGGCCGTATATCTCAACAATTCGGGAAACCAGTCATAACACCAGATCGTGAACGGTTTATTTTTCAGGACGATCCCGTTATCAGGCGTGATCCGTAAATAGGCGGTCCCTTTATAGGGATAATCAAGCACCCGGTTATAGGCGGGCACTGCGGGCGCGAAGCCCGCGTATGCATATTTGAACCCGTCGAAGACAGTCTTCCACATTGTCGTAAAATGTGATTCGTCAGGGTATATTTCGCAGCGCCAGTTCAGGGTCACGGGCGCCTTTGTCCGCAAGGCGGTGGCCAGGCCGTCGGTCCCCATGATCCGGTATGCGTTCTCACGGCCACCAATAAACAGGTTGATGGCCAAACCATTGAGGCTTTCCAGTTTCTCCAAAGCCAATTTATTGATATAAAAATCATTGAACAGGCAGCCAGGGTCGACCACTACATAGGATTTGAAAAGATTCGGGTCTGTCAGCATGCTATACAGGCAAAACATCCCGCCGAGCGAGCTTCCCAAAAAAGTATTCCTGTCCGGATTGGTCGGATAGGTTTTATTGATGTGGGGTATCAATTCATTTTTCAGAAAGGAAAGAAATTTAACGCCCCCGCCCGAAACAGGTATCTCTTGCGCGTACACCGGCGTAAAATCCCTGAGGCGCATATTCAGATCCCCCTTATAAAGGTTGGGAATCCCTACAATAATTACGTTGGGCGGCATAAACTTCCCATCGGGCCCGGAAAGGAAACTATGGACCTGTCCGGCAAAAGTCGTGTTCCATTCCCCATCGATGACATATATCACATCATACCTGCCGGACGCTTCCGGCTGATAGTCTTTCGGGAAGATCAGCCAAAGCGGCCTTTCCTCACCAAGGACAGAGGAATAAATTGAATCACGCACTTCGACCGGCTCCGCCCCCCATCCAGATAGGTGAGCAAAAATGACAAGGGCGACAACCGCAAGAAATTTAGTTTTGTTTATTGTTAGTTTATACATACTTGATGTTGATTGTCTTTATCAGGTTGATCTGATTCAGGTTTTCGCTGACAAAGTAATGAGCGTGAAAAAAAATTTAAAAATCGATTTGACAAATGGTATCGTTTAATTGATGAAATACAAAAAAAGCCATTCTTTTTTACAGTATACGGGCCAAAGTATACGCCTGTACCTACTATGGGACATCATCGGTTTACACATGAAATAATTGATCACGACGGAAGGGTAGGTGGTTTCACAAGTTCAATAATGATTGATCTTAAGCAGCGTGTTGCAGTAATCATGCTGTCAAATACAGCTATTTTATCAGCTAAAGAACCGGCCATGGGTCGGGAAGCTTACGATATCATGAAGTATGCAGAAAATCATAAGGAATGATAGCAGGATTCTAGTTCAGGGAGAACTATTTGCAATATTGTGCAAATTTGTATAATATTGCAAATAGTATCTAAATTTACACATCGCCAAAGATGAAACATAACCTAACGATTGCCGGACTTTTCACAGTAATCCTTTTTTCGGTGTACGGCTGTTCTACCACGGAACAGCAAAATATGCTTTCGGACCAGGAAAAAAAGGACGGCTGGACCCTCCTCTTCGATGGAAAGACAATGAACGGCTGGCATCTGTTTAACAAAGGTACTATCCCCTCAGCCTGGTACGTCGACAGCGGACGCCTTATATGCAATCCTCACGCAAAAGATGTAAAACACGGGGACCTGGTGACAGACAAAGCATATCAGGACTTTGATCTGCGATTCGAATGGAAGATATCGAGGGCCGGCAACAGCGGCTTGTTCATAAATGTCCAGGAACGGCCGGAACTCGCAACTACCTTCTCTACCGGCCCGGAATACCAGTTGCTGGACGATAAAAACGTAGAGCCAGACTATCTGAAGAACCCGACACATAAGGCGGCTGCCATTTTCGGCGTAGTTCCGAACAACAGCAATTCCATGCCGAAACCCGGCGAATGGAACCAATCGCGTATTCTTCAGCAAAACGGAAAGCTGACATTCTGGTTGAACGACGTACAAACTGTCCAGGTCGACCTGCAAAGCGCTGAATGGAAAAACCTGGTGGCTCTCAGCTCCCTGAGTAAATACCCTGAATTCGCCGTTGCCGTCAGCGGACACCTTGCTGTTCAGGACTGGACAAACGGCGTAGCATTCAGGAATATCAAGATAAAAGAACTGTCCAAAGCCCAACAACCAGCAGAAAGTGAAAACATCGAAAGAACAATCCCCGGCGCCGAAAAGCTCGAATTCACAGATTCCATTGAATTACAGGCGAACGAAAACATGCGCTTCGACAAAGAGATGTTTAAGATCAAAACAGGAAAAAAGATCAGGCTCATATTCAAAAATACCGGCGCCCCCTCGAATACGGCTATGTCGCACAACGTCGTCATTCTAAAGAAAGGAACCGATATCGCCGACTTTGCAGATGCGGTACATAACGCAAAAAACGAACAGTATGTTCCTTCCTCGGTGGGATCATTAATGATCGCACATACAAAACTAGTCAGCGGAGGGGACTCGGATGAAGTGGATTTTACGATAAACCAGCCAGGCATATATGATTATATCTGTAGTTTCCCCGGTCATTGGGGAACCATGCAGGGTAAGATAGTCGCCGAATAATCAAAACAGAGTAAAAAATAGCAACCCCTATGCAAATCGAACACCTCGCACTTTGGGTCCGCGATCTGGAAGGCATGAGAGATTTTTATCTGAAATACTTCGATTCGACCTCGGGAGAAAAATATGTAAATCCCGAGAAGCAGTTCACCGCCTATTTTATCCTCTTCGGGGAAGACAAAACACGACTGGAGTTGATGACCCGTCCCGATATTATCTCTATCGACGGAAAAAGAGGGTTTAATATGGGGCTTGCCCACTTTACCATTTCAGTTGGCGGGAAAGACCAGGTCAATGCGCTGACAGAAAGGCTAAGAAAGGACAACTATACCATTTTGGGCGAGCCCAGGACGACAGGGGATGGATATTATGAAAGCGTTATCCTGGACCCCGAAGGAAATATTTTAGAAATCTCGGCATAAAGACTACAGGTGGAAATAACGACAATAATATTCGATTTCGGAGGCGTCCTGGTAGACTGGAACCCCCGGCACTTTTATCGCCGGGAATTTGGGGATGATGCCGCAATGGAAGCTTTCCTCGCCCATATCGGATGGGAAGAATGGAATCTTCAGCAAGACAAAGGCCGGTCGCTGGCAGAAGCTACCGAACTTCTCCAACGCCAATTCCCGGATTACCATTCAAAGATCCAGCTGTTTTATGAACAATGGGACAAGATGCTGAAGGGAGAGATTCCCGAAAATGTCGCGCTTTTGCAGAAATTGAAGCAGAAGTATAAGTTATACGGATTAACGAACTGGTCGGCGGAAACCTTCCCGGTAGCGCTGGAAAGATTTTCTTTTTTTAAATTGTTCGATGGCATTGTTGTTTCTGGCGAAGAGAAGTTGGTCAAGCCGGATGAAAAGATTTTCAGGGTGATCTTAGAACGTTATCATTTAGATCCGAAAAGCACGCTTTTCATTGATGATAATCGGAATAATATCGATACCGCAAAAGGCATGGGCTTTTCAACGATCCATGTGACGGAGCAAACAGATTTGAGACACGAGCTTCATGTATCGGGTCTTCTCTAGCCCTGGACTGAAATATTATTGTCTAATTCACAACAAACGAGATGTTAAAAGAAGACCGGTTCAGTCATATCCTCACCCTGATTAAAAAGAAGGGTAAAGCCAATTACGAATCCCTTGCGGGTGAACTGCACGTCTCTGAAGACACGATCAGAAGAGATATAGAATCGCTTCATAATAACGGCTTGCTCCTGAAAGTACGTGGCGGCGCTATATCCCTTTCGAAGAATCCGCTCAGCTTCCAGCATCGGACCCGGTACCAGTCAGAAGAAAAGAATATTATTGCCTTAAAAACGCTGCAACTGATCAAGGAGGGGCAGACGATCTTTATGGACGGCGGCTCGACTATCTGCGCAGTGGCGTCACATCTGCCCGCCAATTCGAAGTTCAGGCTGGTAACCAACAATATGGCCCTGGTGCCGGTCATTTCAATATTCAGGCATATCGAGCTGATCGTGTTGGGGGGAATATATGATCGGGAGACGGCCGCTAACACGGGAGGACAGACCTGTAGCGAAGCCGCTAAATACATCGCAGACCTATACCTGATGGGAACTTGTGCTCTCCAAAAAGACCTTGGCATTTCCGCCGTTTTTCAATCCGATGGTGAAGTAAAACAGCAAATGCTGAAAAACTCTGCTAAAACCTATGCCTTGGCCAATAATGCGAAATTAAATGCTACAGAGCATTATAAGGTTTGTGAATTAAAAGAGATCAAAGGGTTGATCACAGACCTGCCTGCCGATGATCCCAGGCTCGATGGCTTCAGAGGTCTGGGGATCCGGCTGATCTGAGCCGCCTCCAAGCCACCTTAAGTCACTCTTATTCCCCATCTCCGCCGGCCAGACGCTTGATGCCTAGCTTTATTCTGCTGCTGATCGGCTGGGGCTGCCTGCACCTCCGCGAAGTTTACGAAGACCCATTTGATATGAAAATTTCCGGTAGCGTCTCAGTTTAAAATTTTCTTAAAATGCTTTGAAATACAAAGTGACTTATTTAACTTTGTATTTCAAAGTACTTTTACTAATTACAAAATCTCAACAATATGAAGATTTCAAGAACAAAATTTGTTATTCTCTTCCTCGTTTCGGCGTTTGCCTTCCAATTTATCTCTAATTCAATTTTGGGCCCTGAAGTTCGGCTCTTTCCTGTAAACGGCGAGTGGTTCCCGGGGACTGGATCACCAATAGCCTGGAAGAGCATCGTAGCCACCATTTTATACCCTGTCAAATTTGTTTTGATAGGGCCCTTGTCGTTTTTATGTAAAGACCCAGATCCGGCACCCCCAGTTCCGGTTTTCGCGTTTGCTTTATACTGGGCTGCCATGGCATTAGTTCTTTATTATCTCCTCAGTAAAATAATCACTCGTAAAAAACATGAATTTTAGCGGGATCAGCATATTCCGTTTGGTCTTATGTCATTTAATATACAATTATGAATAGAATTGAAGAAATATACTATGAGGCAAAGGCTGACGGGTGGCTTAAACGATTTGCTATTTTTTGCCGCATCGCTTTAGCAGCGAGCTTTATTCCAGCAGGCTTCGTAAAAATCATGGGTGAACGGTTCGCCGCCGGCCTGTCGCCCAACAACCCTTTGGGGCATTACTTCGAAGCCTTACATCTCACAGGATATTACTATACCTTTATTGGAATTGCTCAACTCATCACTGCTATATTATTACTGATCCCGAGAACTTCCCTTCTTGGTGCATTGATGTATTTTCCCATCATCGTCAATATTTGTGTGCTTACTTATGCTACCCGCTTTGACGGTACCCGGGGCGTCACGATGATGGTATTGGCAAGCCTGTTTTTATTAATTTGGGATTATGACCGTTTAAAACACATTTTACCATTTAAGCAGCCCAAAACAGATCCTCATATGTTAAAGAAGCCCCTGGGTATGCGCCTTCGGGTCATATTTTTTGGAGGCTCCTTTGCAGTCGTGGCCTTTATCATCATCGGTACTTTCTATTTATATGAAATCGTACCTGGCAATTCCGAAGCTGAGTGCAGAAATCAATGCACTTCCAGCAAAAACCCCGCGGCTTGCGAAATTTTCTGCGACTGCATGTATAAGAAAGGTCAACCGCTGGATAGTTGTCTGGCAACTTTTGATAAAGCGAAAGATATTCGCAGATCTGATGTGAAGTAGCACCAGGGCCGATCCTATTGGGTAGTTAAACAGGCAATGAACATTAACCTTGAAAATTTGCTAATTTGAGGAAAAAACAAAAAGCAATCAAATGAGAAATGTAATCTTCGCAATCAACACGACTTTAGATGGCTGCTGCGACCATACCAAATTCAGTCCCGATGAAGAAACGTTTGAATATTTTACGAACCTCACGCGAGATGCTGACACATTCGTCTACGGGCGTAAGACTTATCAATTGATGGTTCCTTATTGGCCCGATGTGGCGAAAAACCCTTCCGGGCAGACAAAAGCAGATTACGAATTTGCCCAGGCATTTGACGCCATCAACAAAATTATCGTTTTCTCACAATCGTTAGACAGCCCTGAAGGAATAAAAACGAGAATTGTTCGTACGAGCCTTCACGACGAAATACTTAAATTGAAACAAGAACAAGGCAAAAATATTTTAACCGGTGGTGTAACCATTCCTTCACAACTTGTAGAGCTTGGTCTGATTGATGAATATCATTTTGTGGTTCACCCGATAGTTGCAGGAGAAGGGAGACGGTTATTTGAAGGCATCAACCTGCAAGAGAAATTACCATTAAAACTTGTCGAGTCGACGGTTTTTAAGTCGGGGTGTGTTGCGCTTCGGTACTTGAAACAATGAGAGAAAAATACCCACATTACCTGGTACCAAATACAATAAAAAAGTTGTCCGAAATGTGGACGGACAATTTTATGTACCTCTTTTGGACGGCTTATCCAACTTTAGGCCGCTCAGTGGAGACTTTATTTAACTCTTTCTGCATCGCCTTTTTGGTAGCATTGTCTATCATCTTTTGATTTCTATTTCCTGGGTATTTTATGGCCTGGTGATCTGGCGAAAATGTTAAAGAAATGCTGGAAAACGCCCAAAATCTCAATGGATAGTTTACTACATTTACCATTTATGGGATACCCATGGGATACATTTCGTAAAGTATACAACCGGGCTTACAAAGAAAAATAGAATAACTATGAATAAAAGCCTTTATGATTTTGGGATCTTTTTTTTAGGACTAACTGTCGCTTGCATCCTACTCCAAAATACAGTTCAATTTCTGGTTGGCGTTCAACTTTATACTGAGGCTTCATTTGTTGCCTGGTTTTTGGTTGCAAATATCGTTTCTCTTATTGGAATACTATTCTTACTGAAGTATTACTATTACCGGAAGTATTGGTCTGCCTACTATATGGGGATGATCTCCACGGTAGCAAGCTTTTGTTATGTTGTTATTCTTTTTATAATGCTGTTATCAAGAGCATCAAACAACTATTATATATATGTACTTCTTATTTCCTTGTTTATCGGTATAGTATACGCTCTAACGCTCGTATTTTCTGGCACCGGAAAAAAAATTTGGTTAAAGATCGCCGGCACTTATATGTTCGTCATATACCTGATGTTAATGCTAACCATTGCGTGGCCCCTGATATCCAAAGATGTTCAATTTAATAGCATATTAGCAAAAATTGCTCAATGGGTCTCACTCGTTGGCAGCTTAATTTCCATTCCGTTTATTATTCATTTTTTTAGTGAGACCAAAATATTAGATATAGAAAGCCCCGCCCCAATAAATGAATCTTTAAAAAACACCTTGATCACTGTGAAAACACTGACTTTGATAGCTGCATTGGTTACCGGGATAATGGTAGCAACTGAAAGCTATTCGTCAATATATTGGGGAAATAAAAATTTTGAAAATGCAAAGAAGCTGGCCCGATTATTTGAAGCCCGGACATTTGTAAATAGGAATGGGGATACCTTATTTTATCATTTATTAATGCCATTAAATTTCGATCCCAAAAAGAAGTACCCTTTGTTAATAAGTCTTCCTTATGGTGGTGGTACCGATAAGATCAGGCAAATTGAAGGTGCTGCGGCCGCGGAGCTACTGTCAACTGACGTCAACAGAAAAAAATATCCGGCTTTCCTCTTTGTGCCGAACTGTCCGGCCGGGTCTGGGTGGGGAGGTATCCCCAATTATCCATCCGCAGATTCATTGGTTTATGATGCAATCACTTCACTTGATACAGTGTTTCCAATAGACGCGAAAAAGCGTTATGTTACGGGTATTTCAAAAGGCGGGTATGGCTCGTGGCATTTTATATGTACCCGGCCGGATCTATTCGCTGCTGCAATTCCGGTCTGTGGAGGTGAAGATCCTAAACTTGCCTCAAGAATTGTTAATGTAGCTGTATGGGCGTTCCATGGTGCTAAAGATCAAAACGCTCCGGTCACCGGTTCGCGGAACATGATCGAAGCTATGAGGAAATCAGGTCAAAAGCCAAGATATACAGAGTATCCCAACGAAGGACATAACATTTGGTATCAGGTCAGTACTACGCCTGGCTTATGGGACTGGCTCTTCGCCCAAAAAAACGACAAAGCCTCCGCGGTGCGGAGGCTTTGAGAACTTGTAACTTTAGATTCATTGTCGGGATGACAGATGACACCCAAAAGTTTTATGTAGTTACATATCATTTAGTTGCAGTGACGGCCTTAGTAGTTCACCGTTTCATTCGCAAACTTTTTGAAGAACTTTACTAAATAAAGTTAAATGATATCAGGGGGTAAACAGCTTCCAGTGTCCTTCGGAAACGACTTCGACGGCGCCGTCGGTCACTTTAATGGCGGTCTGATCGTCAATCATATATGACGGCACCGGCAGGGTGGCGGCCAACTTTTCCTGGTTGGCCAGGGAATTCTTCGGCATCGACTCATGATCCAGATGTGGGTGCAGCGCAAAATCCAATAGTCCCAGCGATTTTTCGCTTTCCGCCGCCAGCGTATGATTACCATAGGTCGTTCCAAAACGAGTCATTATCATACTCCCGGCACTCAAGCCCACATAGACCGTCTTACGCAGCAACGATGGCAGGAGATCTGCCAGCCCGGACTGCTGCATCCAGTAGCACAGATACTGGCAGTCGCCGCCTCCAACCAGCAAAGCGTCAGTTTCCTGGAGCATGGGAACCCAAAGCTCCCGTTTGATGCTGGGCAGTGCCGTGAGTTCCAGTACCCCCAACGACTTCCAGCCCAATTCGCAGAAAGGGTCACCTAATGATCCGCAGATCACTCCCCGTATTATATCAGTACCGCCGGCTATGGCGTATATTGCAGTAGGGACAAAAAGGGCGCTGGCCTCGCTGATCGGTTTGCCCAGGAGGTCAACCAGCGCGTTTTGGATGCTCGGGTTGCTGATGCCGGCGGAAGTGAGAAGAAGCTTCATAGTGCTTTTTTATTCATTTTTTTATACCTTAATCCATAGTCTGGAGAACAAATTACTGAAAAGTCTCTTAGGTAAAATTGGAATTTCGTCAACTACAGCAAAAGGCTGTTTAAAGTTGGAATAATATGAATTATTACCGCTAAAATGTCCGGTATGGACAATTTAAACACACACCATCAGCGTATCGCCAAAATGACCTTTGCCTCTGTCTATCCGTTGTATCTCGCGAAGGTGGAGAAGAAAGGCAGAACAAAAGAAGAATTACATCAGGTCATACAATGGTTAACAGGCTTCGATAACAAGAAACTCCAGGAACTTATAAAGGAAAAAGTGACTTTTGAAACGTTCTTCCAACACGCTACGCTAAATCCCCATGCAAATCTCATCACCGGGGTAATCTGTGGGTATCGTGTAGAGGAAATCGAGAATCCTTTGACGCAGCAGGTTCGGTATCTGGATAAGTTGGTGGATGAGTTGGCGAAGGGCAGGAAGATGGAGAAGATCTTGCGCGGATCGTAAGGTATCGCAAAACTCATGCGAAGTAGCCACCTAACAATCTCCCGTTTTACCCCTGAAAGCGCCGATCACGTAGCTTTTCTGCTCAATTATCCGGCAATTTTTATTTCGGTTCTTTCTTCATTAGTTTAGGGGTATGCAATTCACTCCGCTATTTAAGGTCAGCCTGCAGCAGATCAGTCAATTAAAAAATGCCGCTAAACTGACTACGACCCATCCCGTTCTGCTATAGCTACCTAAATGAGTAACCTTAAAAATATTGAACTCACATACACAATTTAATGGCCTTGAGTATTTATTTTAAAGTAATTTCTTTTATTATGTTTCTATTTTTCAGGGAACGATTCCTCCAAAGAAAAATAAGATTGCTGTTATTAATTGCCATATCCTTCTTTTCTTCGTCAGTGAATGCTACACCGTCTAATGATAATCAATTAATAACACTTAATGGCCCTTGGAAATTTAAAACGGGAGACGATATGAAATGGGCGTCACCTGATTTTAATGATTCTGATTGGGGAATTGTTGATCTCACCGCTCCTCCCGGATCTCATGATGGTGATGTTGGGCTATCAGGGTATGTCCGGGGCTGGACCGCCAAAGGGTATCCTCTATATTCAGGATACGCCTGGTATCGTTTGAAGATCTTCTCAGATAGTCTAAAAGGAAATATACTGGCTTTAACTGGCCCTCCTGCAGTTGATGATGCATATCAATTATTTGTAAATGGGCAGTTATTGGGCTTTGGGGGTGGCGATTTTTCCCAGCCAATGCCGGTTGCATTTAGTATACAGCCCCGTATGTTTCTCCTACCAGAAAAGGTAAAAAAAGAAAAATGGATTACAATTGCTTTCAGGGTATGGATGAATGCCACTACCTTAATGCAGGGTCCTGACGTAGGGGGAATTCGTATCGCCCCTATACTTGGAGAAAAAAAAAGTGTAGAGTCAAAATACAGATTCCAATGGGGCCAAACTATCAAAGGTTATATCGTAGAGGTAATAGAGCCGCTAATGTTTATCCTGTTGGCACTAACCATGTTTTTCATTTATAAGAACAAAAAGCCAGATCAATCTTGCAAATGGTTTATTACAGCCTTAATTTTATTGGCTCTTGTACGAGCTAACCAAGCTGTTTTCTTTTGGTTCCAAATAGAGAGTACTCATGAATTTGACATCGTAACCGGAGTTATTCTGAGGCCATTGATACTAGGCAGTTGGCTTATGGCATGGCGCGGATGGTATCAACTGGATCAATTTTCATGGATGCCTAAAGCAATAGCTATACTTACGCTGGTCTACATGGGCACGCAACTATTGGCACTTCCGTGGTTTCGGGCATCCTCCTCACATACTGTCTTTCAGGACATCGGTAATTATACACGCTTATTGTTTATAGCATTAATGGTACTCATTGTCTATCTAGGTATCCGCAAACAGGAACGGGTAGGATGGAGCGATTTACTTGCCATATTACTGGTTTCAGCAGGCTTATTTGCACAGGAGATATCTGCGCTGCATATTCAAGGCATTTGGTTCCCATTTGGAGTAGGAGTATCCCGCACTCAGTTTTCCTATGCTTTTTTTGTAGCGGTAATGTTTATTATTTTGATTCGTCAGAAGAGAAAGTCTATAGATAGGTAACCATTCGGTGGCGACTTATTGGCATTAAAGACCCGTAAATCAGTGACGTTTACGGGCCTTTAAACTCAGATGTTATCCTTTGGTCGACTTGGCAGGACAATTCTCGAACCAATTCGTCAGCGATCTGAAGCGACTAGCCGGCCTAGAGACTTGAAACCCAACGACTTCAATTGATATGCTCATTTAATAAATTCGGCTGCAAAAAGTGAAGAGAATGTTAAGGGCTTTGTGCTTCTTATCCATGCGTTATTTATTTTTGTACAGGTAAAGTGAATTCTGGGCCGACTGTTCTTTATAAAAGTAGATCGAATCCAAAAAATTTAAACGATGACCAATCTCGCCTACGCATCTCCCTTTTTTATCGTCACAGACTTAAAGGCTGCCGTATTTTTTTATACCGGCAAACTCGGCTTCGAAGTGCGGTATGCAGCGCCTGGCGATGCGCCTTTTTTTGCCATCGTTGGCCGTAATGAAATTTCCATTATGCTTAAAGAAATTGCTTTCGATATAAAACCGATACCAAATCACACACGCCATGAATGGGCCCGCTGGGATGTATTTATTTACGTATCGGATCCTGACATCTTGTTTGAAGAATACCGGTCGGGAGGCGTTAGGTTCCGCCAATCCATCCAGGACGACGATGACGGGTTACGCGGATTTGAGGTGACGGATGCTGATGGCTATGTGTTATTTTTTGGCCGACCCGCGTCCCCCATGCCATCCACTGCCCCCGTACTTAAAAAAATGAGCCCACAGCTCCCCGTGGCCAATATTGAACATTCCATTGAATTTTACACCAAAAAATTAGGCTTTAGCCTGGATTTTCGGTATGAAGACTTTTATGCGGGCATTGTTAAGGACGGCCATTCCATTCATCTTAAATGCGGCATCTCTCCTGGGAACAATACAAAAAACAAAGAAGACCTTGAGATTACTTTTTCTGTGGACGGCATTGAACGCTTATACACAGAGGTGCTAAGCAAATCGATTGAAATTGTCCAGTCCTTACGGGAAATGCCGTACGGAAAAGAATTCTACATTGCAGATCCGGACGGAAATCATCTCGCTTTTTTGGAAGAAACCTGATCTTATCTAAGGATTGCCTGCATTGCGAGACTCGCCTCGGCGATTCTAAGAGTAGGAGTCACATACCACTGCCAAAGCCCCTTCAGGCTTGTCATTTTTTCGCTGTGTGCTTATGAGCAAGCTCGACGCCCTGCGTTCTAAACAACAAAACCTCCGCTTCGCGGAGGCTGTGCCGATTTTGTTTGGTCGACCTGGCAGGACGAATTCGAACCGCTATTTTATTACTGACTTGGGACGATTGGCGATTTTAAGCATTTAAAACCAGCAATTTAAGCCATTTCTAAATTCATTAACCGACACAAGAACTTTTAGGGAAATGTTAGAAGGCGTGAACAGCCGCAAGATTTGCAAAATGTGAAACCCCGCGCAACGATTTGGCCAATAATCCTGTCAGTATTAGAGCAAAGCACAGATTATGAAAAATTATGCATCACTACTTTTCCTGGTTTTAGTTGTTGGATGTACCAAACAAAGGAGCGACTGTAGTTTTCCCACCTTTAGATGCCTCCAAGGTAATTGGATCGAAAAGGAGCATACCGACAGTACAATTCAGCTAAAAGAATATATTCAGGTCTATCTCGAAAATAACCGGGAAATTCTCTATGATTGGACTGACGTTGCACAATTACAGACGACCCAGGTAGCGATTGGTAAATACTATTTTGAAGAACTGGCTGACCAGGATAGTGTAGCACTTACTGCTGTTTGGCAAGAGCAAACATTTCACAGGTATCTGAAAATGATCAATGAAAATGAAATCGAGATTGACTACCTGCAGCATTCTCCGATATTCAAAAAGAGATATATTCGGGAATAACCGCGATCAATAGTGAGAAGCAAAACCTCCGCAATTGCGGAGGCTTCGCCAGTCTATGTGTCGCCCTGGCAGGACGATTCTCGAACCAATTCGTGGCTGACCTGAGACGATTAGCGAACCTAGCGATTTGAAAATGAATATTTTCGATCGCTTTTTTTATTTCCAGACGTCAAGGCCCAGAAGTTAAAGAAATGTTAGAAGAGGGTTTGTGGAAATGTAAAAATCCTTAATCTCATTAGTATCCAACTACCAAGTATGTGGAAAAATTATTATAAAGTCATTTGGCGTAGCCTGTTGAAAGATCGATTGTTCACTATACTGAATGTAATAGGGCTTTCTATTGGGCTGACTTGCGTTTTATTGATATTCCTGTGGGTTGAGAATGAATGGGGGGTAGATAGATTCCATGTGAACGGTACCAGACTTTATCAGGTGATGTTGCATTCGAAATTACCTGATGGCATACATACACAGGAAAATACGCCTGTGGCTCTAGGAAGGGCCTTAGCAAATGAAATACCTGATGTAGAGTATGCGGCATCTGTGCAACAGGGACATATAAACAGCACTATATCGTCAGGACAAAAATATATCAGAGCCAGAAGGGATTTTGTGGATAAAGATTTCTTCCGGATGTTCTCATTTCCCCTTATCGAGGGGAATAAAGACCAGGTGCTTTCCGAAAAATACTCTGTAGTCCTTTCTGACAAATTGGCGATGAAGCTTTTCAATACTACGCGCGGCATTATAGGCAGAACTGTTAGATGGGCCGACGATCAGCAATTATTCACGGTGACCGGGGTCTTTGAAGCCCCGCCTGCCATTTCATCTCAACAGTTCGACTTACTCTTTTCTTACGACTTTTTTTACCAAAGGGATACGAGCAATGAGAATATGTGGGAAAATTTCGGTCCCAGCACCTACATTTTAGTAAAAAAAGGAGCGGACATCGCACATCTGGATAACAAGCTTACTGAATTCCTGCACACAAAAAATAAAGATGACCGGCTTAAGCTATCTCTGCGTAAATACTCCGACAGATACCTATACGGTCAATACGATAATGGAAAGCTCTCCGGAGGCTATATCCGCTATATCCGGTTATTTTCTGCCTTCGCAGTGTTCATCCTGCTGCTGGCCTGTATCAACTTCATCAATCTCTCCACATCAAAGGCTGCGGGAAGGATGAAGGAAGCTGGTATAAGAAGGGTTTTGGGTGCCGGAAGAAGGTCACTTGTTCTTCAATATGTCGGCGAATCTATTTTGACGACTTTTTCATCTTTACTGATTGCCATCCTTTTTACGAGTATTCTTCTTCATCCTTTCAATGCTATAACAGGAAAACAACTTTCCCTTCACAACAATGTCTTTTCTGGTCTGATTCTTATCGGCATTGGTCTTATTACGGGCCTGGCGGCAGGAGCTTATCCGGCATTGTATCTATCTGGCTTCAAGACGACCATAGCACTAACAGGAAAAATTAGTTATTCCTGGAGAGAATTTTGGTTAAGAAAAGGATTGGTGGTATTTCAATACTCATTATGTGTATTATTTATCGTAGGAGCCCTGGTCACCAATGAACAAATGAAGCTAGTCCAAACCATTGATCTCGGGTATAAGAAAGACAATATCATCAGCTTTCAAAATGAAAAAAACCTGATGGAACATTTTCATTCCTTCATTGCCGATGCAGAAAATGTTCCCGGTATACTGGCGGTATCCAGCATTAACGGAGACTTGTATGGCGGTTTCAGCAACAATACGGAGACGGCCGATTGGGAAGGAAATACGGGGGGATCGAAGGTAATATTCAATAGCCTGGATATCGATTATGGAGCGATTGAATTACTGGGAATGCAAATGGAAGAAGGACGAAGTTTTTCCAAGAATTACCGCTTCGACAGCCTTTCCGTCATTGTTAACCAGGCAGCAGTCAAGGCCATGGATATACAAGGCCCAATCGGCAAATTATTTTACGCATGGAACAGAACTTATCATATTATCGGTGTAGTAAGGGACTTCAACTTTGAATCGCTGTATAAAAAAGTCAGCCCTTGTTTTTTGGTTTATAATCCCACCGGTGGGAAGAACGTACTCATTAAGATAAAGGGTGGACAGGAAAAAGATGCCATTGCACGAATAGAAAAGACTTATAAAAAATATAATCTTGGTTTACCGTTCGGCTTCACTTTTATGGACCAGGATTACGCGGTTATGTATAGATCCGAAGAACAGGTATCCATTTTGCTACGTTGGTTTACTGCGTTGGCCATCACCATCTCTTGCTTGGGCCTATTCGGTCTAGCTACCTTTTCTGTCTATAAAAAGCAGAAAGAGATGAGCATCCGCAAAGTACTGGGGGCTTCCGCGACAGACATCTTTATGCTATTCTCCCAGGATTTTTTAAAGCTGATACTCTTAGCTGTATTTGTCTCTTTCCCGTTATCCTGGTGGATAATGAACGGTTGGCTGAATGACTTTGCATATCGGGTGACCATCGGGCTAAATATATTTCTTTTTGCACTTCTATCCATTAGCCTCATCACCCTTATCACGATTAGTTTTCAATCTATCAAGGCAGCATTGGTAAACCCTGTCAATACGCTACGTGCTGAATAGCTGCCGGGTCTAAAGAATTTTCCCGATTTGGCGTCATCGTTCGATAGGATGGGGATAATCTTCGCAGTATTCGAACCGAATAGCTTTTGTTTATGAATCATTTACAACGATGCGAAAATAGTTATAAAATAGAAACCCGCTACCAGAGCGGGTTTCAAAAATCTGTCGGGAAGACAGGATTCGAACCTGCGGCCTCTTCGTCCCGAACGAAGCGCGCTACCGGGCTGCGCTACATCCCGAAGGGAGTCGGACAACAAAAATAGTAAGCCTGTGGAATCTGACAAAATTGAAAAAGAGGGTAGGAGATCGCTATTCGGCAAGGGCGGCGTGAAGGTATACTGGAGAGAAGTCAGCGTCCCGCAGAAGGGGAGGGGCCGGGCCTTTCAAGGGAAAGGAATGCCTTCCCGAGGTGTTCCGCAAGATCTGAGGGCAGCATGCTCTCCTGGGACCCGGAAAGTGCAGCCAGATCGCCAGCCAGCCCATGGAGGTAAACGCCCAGGATGGCGGCCTCACCCGGAGAATAGCCCTGTGAGACCAGCGCGGTCAGGATTCCCGTCAGCACATCGCCGCTGCCTCCTTTGGCCATGCCGGGATTGCCTGTAGAATTGAAATAGCCTTTTCCGCCGGGCATGGCGATGAATGTATAATGTCCTTTCAGCACGATCACGCATTGCAGTTCCTTCGCTTTTTCACGCGCGAGCTGCAGCCTGGCGAAATCATCGGCAGCCTTGCCGAAAAGACGCTCGAATTCCTTGGGGTGCGGTGTGAGAATGGAGTAGGGGGGAAGGTGAGCAAAAAAGGAAGGATTGGCGGAAAGGATATTCAGCGCGTCGGCATCGAGCACCACCGGCTTTCTGAACCGTTGCATGGTATCTTGCAGCAATAACTTTGTCCGGGCATCCGTGCCGATACCTGGTCCGATGCCTATAACGGAATAAGCCGTCAGTTCACCCGACAAAGCGGTATTTATCTTTTCGTCTTTATCGGTAATGATCATAGCCTCGGGAAGACTGGTCTGCATTATTCCATACCCGCAGACCGGAATATGACAGGTGAGAAGCCCAACACCGGCCCGCAGACAGGCCCGGGCAGCCAGCGAGGCGGCGCCCATCCTGCCATAGCCGCCTGCTACCAGTAAAGCATGACCGAAATTTCCTTTATGCGCAAAGATCTTCCTCGGCTTGAAAATGGAATGGATCATTTCCCCGTCTACCAGCTCCAGCTCAGACCGGGTCTGTTTAAGATACCCTTCATGCAGGCCAATATCCAGAATATGCACCTCGCCGGTATATTCCTCATTTTCAGGAACTAAAAAAGCGGGCTTGAAACACTGAAAACTAAGCGTATGGGTTGCCCTGACGATCGTATTCCCTTTCGAACTCGCATCCGCAGAAAGCCCGCTGGGGATATCAATGGCAATGACCTCATTACCGGAGCTGTTGATATGCTCTACCAATCGTGCGCTCACTCCTTCCAGAACCCGGTTCAGCCCTGACCCGAAAAGGGCATCGATAATAATATTTCCGGCAGGAATGGCATGAAGACTTTCCTCTCCCTGTATAAAACTTATTTCGACGGGCGTCTTATGAAGACGGGCCAGATTGGTCTGGAAATCATCCGTCCCCTTATGACCGAATTCAAGGATCTGGACTGTCACAGGACAATCCTGCGCCGACAGCATCCGGGCAATGGCCAGTCCATCCCCTCCATTATTCCCTTTGCCACAATAGACCGTGAAGGAGCGGTCGGGATATCCTCCGCTTTCCAGCCAGGAAAAACAGGCTGCGGCAGCCCTTTCCATCAGACCTGCTGAAGAAATAGGCTCATTCCGAATAGTAAATTCATCCCAGGCACGTATCTGTGCAGCCGAAAAAATTTCCATACCGGAATTTACTCAATTCTGTGGACGTGGTTTCGAAATTTTGTGGTGAATGCGGCGGTGGTGAACGGTTCTTTTGACCGGGGGAGTGATAGCAGCCGGGGTATGGACAGCAGGGGTGACCGTAGCAGGGTCTATTTCAGGGTCTTTTACCTCGAGTTTTCCACCTTGCCCGCCTGTTTCATTTTCCCCTTCTTCGAAGTTCTCATTCCCCTGCCGGTAATCGCCGAACAGGTCACAGAGCTTCTTGGCGGAATAGACCCGCATATAATCATTATTGCATAAGGCAATTATGGTCGCGTTCTCATCCAGCATGCGAACAAAAACGGTGCGGTTGCCATGCCACCAGCCATTGTGGTAGATGAGCTTCTTCCCGTTCGGGATCAGCAGCATGCGCCAGCCCAGGCCGTAATTCCGCTTGCCTGGCTTTTCAAAACTGTAGGGTGCATAGGCACTGTCCATGACGCCCTTGGTAAATAACTGACCCGAACGCAGGGCCTGGTCCCATTTGTACAAGTCCCGTACCGTGCTGAACACGTTCTTATCGCCATAGACCTCGTCCAGGAACTCCACCCTGAACTTACGGCCGGTCTGGTAATATGATTCCATAGCGGTGGCCGAATCGCCAGCCTTGAAGACATGGGTGTCTTCCATCTGCAGGGGCTGGAAAAAGGTCTTAGACAAGTAGTCGGAATAGGACAAGCCGGAGACCTTTTCGATGATCAGGGCAAGCATGGCATAGTTGGTATTGGAATATTCGAAATGTTTTCCGGATGGAGGCCCCTGGGCCTCTTTCGGATGAGCGATAATATATTGCAACAGATCGTTATTGCTGAGGAATTTTCGCTTATCCCAGCCCGAACGGTCCATAAAATGGACATAGTTACGCAGACCACTGCGGTGGCTGAGGAGCATCTGGATGGTCGTATTCGCTGTGGGAAAGCCCTCGAGATATTTGGACACCGGATCGTGTATATCCAGCTTGCCTTCCTGCCATAATTTTAAAGTGGCCATCGCCGTGAAGGTCTTTGAGACCGAGGCCAGGTGAAAAGCCGTATGGAGGTCCAGCGAATCTTTTTTCTTTTCAGGATATTTAAAGCCTTTATAACGTTCATAAACGATGACCCCGTTCTTGGCCACCAGCACACTGCCGTTGAATCGTCCGGAAATGATCGAATCCAGAAAATGGCCTGCAATGCCGGAATAACGGCGTAATTCCGTTCCGGTAAGGGCCGGAGTGGTGGCAGAAGGGATCGAATCGGTCTTTAGAACGGCTTTGGGCGGCTGGGCTGCCTGACCACAGGATACAAAAAGGGCTACGGCGACTATCAGATGAACACAGGCTTTCAACAGGTATAATTTTTTAGTTTGGAAACGGCAAAAATAAAATAATCCGGTCTTAAAAATGCGCAGGGTCTATTTTGTTTTTTTCGTTTACCATTTAAATGGGAAATTTGCGCATTCATTTCCGAAAAAGAACGTAAAAAGACCCACAAAATTATGGCAGAGAAGAAATCGACCAGTTATCCGAAGGAGAAGATCAATATACTCTTCCTGGAAAATATCAGTGATGCAGCAGTAAAGCATTTCAAGGATGCTGGATATGCTTCCGTACGAAAACTGGGCGGGGCCTTGTCCGAGGAACAATTGATCAACGAGATAAAAGACGTTCATTTATTAGGAATCCGGTCCAAAACCCAGATCACCCCCAGGGTGCTGGATGCTGCAAAAAAATTACAGGCGATCGGCTGCTTCTGCATCGGGGTGAACCAGGTGGACCTGAAAGCAGCCACGGCCCATGGGGTAGTGGTCTTCAATGCGCCTTATTCCAATACCCGCTCTGTGGCGGAACTGGTGATCGGCGCCTCCATCCTGCTGATCCGCAGGATACCGGACAAGAGCAAGGCCGCCCATAACGGGATCTGGCTGAAAGAATCCAAAGGAAGTTATGAATTAAGAGGTAAAACATTGGGAATCATAGGATATGGAAATATCGGCACCCAGGTAAGCATCCTAGCGGAAGGCCTGGGTATGAAGGTGATCTTTTATGATACGGTCACCAAACTGCCCCTTGGGAACGCCGAAGCTAAAAAGACCCTCAAAGAGGTGGTCGGCCAGGCAGATATCATCACCCTGCACGTCCCGGACACCGCGCAGACCAAGGGGCTGATCAGCAAGACCGTCCTGAAACAGTTCAAAAAAGGCTCCATCCTCCTGAATTATGCCAGGGGAGAGGTGGTTGACCTGGATGCACTGGCAAAATGTATACAGGAAGGCCAGATCTCGGGCGCTGCCATCGACGTTTATCCCTGGGAGCCGGAAAAGAACGGGGACCGCTTCGAGACCCCCCTCCAGAACCTTCCCAATGTGCTGCTGACCCCACATATCGGCGGTTCTACGGAGGAGGCCCAGGAGAATATCGGCGGAGATGTCAGCAATAAGCTGTTCCAGTTCCTCGAAACGGGGACAACGATAGGCTCTCATACGACCCCCCCTCTGAGCCTGCCACCGCAAGAAGGCACACACCGTATCCTGCATGTTCACAAGAATGTTCCGGGGGTGCTGTCGGAGATCAATACCACACTGTCCAGGCATCATATCAACATTCTTGGTCAGTATCTGAAGACCAATGACGAGATCGGTTATGTGGTGCTGGATGTCGATAAAAAGCTGTCCAACCAAGCCCTGCAATTACTGAAGGAAGTAAAGAATACGATCAAGACCAGGTTGCTTTATTAGCCTGCGCCCAGTTTTTTCAATATCTTTTTCGCCCGGGAACGAAAGGCCGGCGTGGCCTGGTCCCATTGCTCTTCAATGATCAGCCGCAGCTCGGGCAGGATATCCGGATAGTCGGCTGCGAGATGCTCCAGTACGGTAAGCGAAAACGCCTTAACGGCGATGGCGGTGTCGGGAGACTGGATAAAGTCAAAACAAATGCTCATTACCCGGCCATGATATTTCTGGGGTATCGGAACATCCTGCAGTAACCGAAGGGTATTCCGGATCACCGCGATATGGCGGTCGCTTTTTGCAAGCTGGTCCAGAAGCGGCTTGAACCAGGGCCGGATCAGATGGGGGTGTTGCCGCACACAATAGCTTACAGGCCAGGCGGCTCTCTGGGTTATACGATATTCTCCTTTAAAGAACAGATGCATCAGTGCGGCAAAGCGTTCTTTATCGCTGCCGATATAGTTTACGATGCGGTCGCATTGCCGTTTAGAATGTTCTTTCGCTAATGATTCCAGCAAATCCATGGGCTATACAGATTTTATGGCCTCCAGCTGACCGATCCAGCGGAGGACGAGGCCCAGCGGGATCAGGCCAAAGATCCCGAATGAGCAATCGATGAGGATATGGACCCAGGGAATGCCGCGCACCGGACCAGCAATAAGGGCCAGGGGTATAATGGCCAGACAGGCCAGCATGCCCCACTGGATCACCCATTTGTTCCTGACCGGATCCCGGAAAGGTCCGATAAAGATAAGCGCAATGACCAGGTGAGCAAATGCCAGCCAGTCGAAACCGTAGAAGATGAAAGGCTCCCGCTGCTGGGCATCGCTTACCCCAAGCCAGACCTTGTGGAGCCAATCGCCGATCAGCGTGTTTTCGGAAACTTCTCCCGACTCCATCAGCCATCTTAATTCGGACCAGACCGGGAATGCGGTAATGCCGCTGAGAAGCAATGCTATCATGAAAAAGACGAGCATGGCCCGGATTCGGAAAAGGATTTTGCGAGAATGCATAAAGCTAATGTTGGAGGAGAGATAAAGTTAGTTATTTTTGGCCTTCAATAATTTCAGTATGAGTTCGAACTATACAGCTTCTCCGGCACGATACCAGTCCATGCAATATCGTCGTTGCGGCAGGAGCGGTCTTCAGTTACCCGCCGTATCTCTTGGTCTCTGGCATAATTTCGGTCATGTGGATCTTTTGGAGAATGCCCGTAAGATCCTTCATCTTGCTTTCGATTCCGGCATCACGCATTTCGACCTGGCCAACAATTATGGTCCTCCTCCGGGTTCGGCGGAAGAAAATTTCGGGCGCATCATGCGGCAGGACTTTCAGGGCTACCGCGATCAGATGATCATTTCCACCAAGGCAGGCTATTATATGTGGGAAGGGCCTTACGGGGAGTGGGGATCCAAGAAATATCTGGTCTCCAGTCTCGATCAGAGCCTTCAGCGGATGGGGCTCGACTATGTGGATATATTTTATCATCACCGCCCCGATCCCGATACCCCGCTGGAAGAAACGATGGCCGCCCTCGACCTGATCGTAAGACAGGGAAAAGCGCTGTATGTCGGCATTTCGAATTATCAAGCGGAAGAAGCCGCGAAAGCCCTTCAGATCCTGCGGCAGCTCGGCACTCCTTGTCTCATCCACCAGCCGAAATATTCTATGTTCGAACGCTGGATCGAGGATGGACTGCTGGATGTGCTCGAAAATGATGGAGTGGGGTGCATCCCGTTCTCCCCGCTGGCCCAGGGTCTGCTGACCGACAAATACCTGAAAGGCATACCCGCAGATTCCCGTGCAGCAAAGCCAACCGGTTTCCTTCAGGAAGATCAGGTCACCGTCGAAAAGATCGACAAGATCCGCCGGCTGAACCAGATGGCCATAAAAAGGGATCAGACCCTTGCCCAGATGGCCCTGGCCTGGATACTCCGGGACAAACGCATCACTTCGGTGCTGATCGGCGTCAGTAAGCCTGCACAGCTCACCGATTCCCTGCAATGCCTGAATAATACCTGGTTCAGCGCAGAGGAACTGAATATGATCGAGGATATCTTGTAAAGCTCGATTATCGATTGAGTTGTCCGCAGTTAGATATTGATAGTCAACATCTAAGATTTAAAACTCAGGATATTGCAATAATGTCATGGGAAAATTCCCTTTCCGGGAAATGTCGTCCGGCAAATGGAATATTTTACAAAATACTGTTTTATAAGGTGGTGTTATTCAATCTGTTGTATTCGGGCACAGGACTTGGATACAATAGGGAAATAACCCCCATCATGAAACAAATTTATTTTTACCTCATCTTCTCGCTCTTCCTTGTAGCGGCCCATGCTGAAAAAGTGCCAAGGGCAAAAACAACCAATATTCTGACCGAAGGAAGCGTGCATTTCAAATTCAACAATTTTGCCCCTGCAGAAGCTCACAAAGACTCTGTGCTGATCATTTTCGACAAGTTCAACCGCACCGGGGCTGGTGTCATTTACAAAGTATTTTCAGCTGACAAAGACCAGAGCATCATAATCGAAGGTGTTCAGGCGGGAAAATATTATGTCACCATCCAGGGACTGGGCCTTCATCGGGACCGCTTTGAGAAAATCATCACTATCAAATCCCGGAAAAATGAAAAGGTGAAGATCAACCTGCAGGATTCCGAAGAGTTCGACAGGAACAATGTCGTGATACCCGAATATCAACCGAATTCATCAGCCATGTCCGTTGTGAACATGAAGTAAGTCTGAATTACCGAATCCTCCCGAAAAGACCTCGCTCCGTCCAGAATCCTCCGAAAATCGCAGGTCAGCAGAACAGCCTCCAACATCCTCAAAAAAGGCTCTTATAAATTCTCCAGCATCCGTCGAAAATCTCAGGTCAGTCCAGCATCTTTCAAAATCTTCCTACAGTTCTCCAACATCCTTCAGCAATTGTCGGTTACATCTTGCATCCTTTTCAATCTGTCTCAACCATGCAAGCTTGTGTTAGAATATTGATATTCAATAGTCACGCTGAACACTTAATTATCAAATCGTTGCGGGTTTGCCGCGTACTTTTTTGTGGTGCATTCTTGTCTTATAATTAACATTATGTTAAGTAAGTGCTTCGGGCTGAGAAGAGAGACAAAAGAAAACCCCGCTGGGCTTCTGTTTAAAGGCAAGAACCTGATACATTCGGGGATGGCAGAACCATTATCCCCTATTCAAAAACTGGATATTGTTTTAACAGCAATATCAGTAGACCCAAGATTTAGATCAGCTAGGGAAACTTTTGATTTAATAAGAAGGCCGGAAATAGAATTAAGCGAAATAAAACTTATACTTGATAAGTTAGAGAAAGATAGGTTCGCCACACATGACTACAATGATGATGCGGATAGAAACATTAGAAAAAAACCCACTCCAATATATAAAATTAGCTTTGAGGGAAAATATTTTATAATTGAAAAGGGGGGCTATCTAAAACGTCATCAAGACCAGAACCTCCGTCGTCGAAAGATTGAAATCGAAAACTCCCAAAACCAATTAAATCAAATACTCCTGGTGATCGGGGCATTTGGAGCTGCTGTGGGTGCAATTGGTCTTGTTGTATGGGAAGTTTATAAATATTCTCACCTTGAGAATCATTAATACATTCCGTCGCCTCTGGCTCCGATTCCCCTTTAGTGTTTCTTTTCTTCTTTGCCCCCACTCCCAGCCCGCTGCGCCTCGTTTTTTTCAGAGGTCAATTTAAAAAATGGGCTACACGATGAGCTAAGCTGAATAACATCTACGAGCTTAGAGGAACCATTCTCTTTCCAGTAGTCAGTCAGAAAGTATATTTTACAAATTAATTTTTGTTTTGCAGAAGTTTGCGAATTCTCAATTACACAATAAACACTACTTCATTTGGTTATACAATTGTTTTAACGCCTGCGGGGGAAGTGCCCTGTTATATATCCTGATCTCGTCGATCACGCCGTTGACCCAATATGGATATTGATCCCATCCTTTCCTGCCGATATAAAGATCGTTCGCATTATCGGTGAAGGGGATGGAAAATGGCCTGGAATCCTTTAGTTCTCCATTGACATAAAATTTTGCGTTCAGCCCGTCATAGGTATAGGTGAGCATATACCAGATCCCTGTTGTTACATGTACGGTTGTACCGCCCGCTCCTGCTGTCGTTCCGGATGGAATATTGTCCCCATATGAACCATAAAAAACCTCGCGCGTAGAATCGTAGTTGGCTACACTACAGCCTATCGAATCGCTATAACGCATGACATAAAGGCCATTGATCTCATCAGCGCTTCCTTTATCCAATATCGCATTGCCTTTACAGGCGCCATTGTTAAACCCATTCACTTTAATGATGACGTCCAGCGTAATATTATCCGGGTTCAGGCTGGGACTGTTTGGCACCCGCATATAACTAGAAGTGCCGTTGAATGAATAAGCATTCCCATCGATGCCATGCCGGTCTTTTGCAGGGGTTGCATTATTAAAAGTAATATTGTTATGGTAAACGCTGCTGTCATTCAAACTTCCTTTGTTAAAATTATAGTAGGCGACCAACCCACTGGTAAGGTCATAGGAGGTATCATAAACAGTGGTAGTATCATGGACGACAGTCTTTTTTTCACAGGAGCTGAAGGGAATTCCGGAAAGCGTAAAGAAAAAGGGAAGTAAAAGAAATAGGGGTATTAGTCTGAGGATTCTCATTATTGATGGTTTTAGATAATTGGATATTAGCTATCTGGGAATAAAAGTATAAAAAAAACAGTAGTTCCGGAAGTCAAATTAACAGACGAGCCCAAATGAGCCTTTTTCGGTCAAAAAAACGGATATCTGCAAGGCCTTAGTGTCTGAAAAAGGTTGGATAATCGTTGAAGATGGGTTCAAAATGATCCCTGTAAAAGGCGAAGCCGCGGTCCTTCATCTACCTGGCGGTAGCATGCGGATCATTAATGGCGAACCTGATCAGTTAAACGGCAGATGAGGCGTCGGTAAAACCTTCCCGGAGCCTATTTAGTTGTTTTACAACCATTATTATAAACATCAAAAATGCTGTTGAGATAATTACCATCCTTTCTGATCGCCTTGCGGAGCTGAGAATTGCTTTTATCACACATCTCCACTGCCAGCGGGCAATCACTGACCATTTTCTTAATGTCTTCCTGGCCGGCGATAACGATAAAAGGCCCATCTTCCCCTTTCTGGACATACTGGTCTGTCCGAACATATGAGCTGGTATGCGTAAAGCCGCTGTGGTCGGTAGACGTAGTGGTAACATCCGAGAACTGAACATACACGTTCAACTTTCCATGCACAATCCTTTTTATGTAGGAATTCTTCAGCCTCCCATAAAACGTGCCTTTTGTCTGATAGCCTTTTACTTCGGTTATCTTGAATTTCTGGTCATCTACTTTTATCTGATTCTTAAGCACGATACCAATCAGGACATCCGTCTTCCAGGCAATCTTTTCACCATAGACCTTTGTTCCGTCGTTCATCAGCGCATAGTTTCTTGTTTCCGAAGGGTCTTCCACATGGTTGCCGTAATTAAAAGCCCCGTAATGAATTTTGTTCACCGCGGACGACAGGGCGAAGAGGGCAAACATAACCAGGGCACAGCCTGAAAGCAAATTCTTTTTGGTTTTAGTCATGATCTATAGGATTGGAGTGAAAAATAAGGTCTTGAAAGAGGCATTCAATTTCAATGCGATCGTGAAAGACAACAGGTATGCGACAATATCCGTGAAATCCCCGGTGCCGGGGATAATGTGGCCATATTGCAGCAGCTCGAAGCTGATGGAAATGAGGAACACCAAAGTTATCCAGGCCATGTTGATCTCCCGGTCCCAGAGGATGAGTATGGATGAGATAAAGGCATAAGCCCAAAGACTATCCGGCAAATAGTTCCTTACAGGAGCAGGGAGGAAAATTGCTGTTCCAGCCCAGTATATTATAAGGCCAAGCAAAAGTGGTACGATAACGTTTAATAACAAATCCGCCCTTTTATTGAGTTTCATTCAATATAAAACGTTGGATCAGTCAACTTATTATTTACATATAGTCAACCTGGAGCAAGCGGCAAGGAGCAGCCGCCTTCCCTGATATATGCAAACAATCTATTATATGACAAAAGCCGTCAACTGGATTTGAAAGTTCAGGGTTGCCAGATGGGTGCCCCTGCCGGCGGCGGCAAAAAAAGGAGCTGAATTTGCATTCACCGCCTTTTTGAACCTGAAATCCCCGAATACGATCTTTCCCACACCTGCTCCTCCGGCTCCTCCTTGTATATCCAGTATGGAATCATCCATCGACAGCACCGGCGTTTCCCCGTTGTGAATCCCTGTGCCCTCACCGATAACACCAGTACCCGAGAGCCATAAGCCACCTGTATTCTGGGCTTTTGTCGTATAGCCGGCGATGCCAGCAGCCAAAACTAAGATCCATTTCTTCATATATAATCTTTATCCTCAAAAGTATAAGAATGAA
>DATHHO010000185.1:0-28417 GCA_035317125.1 Puia sp. | reverse complement strand
TTATACCCTTTCTTTACAGCCAGTTGCAGCGAATAGCCATCCTTGATGCTCATACGACGCACCTGCTCTCCCGTATCAAAGACCTGTACGCTGCCGTCCGTCAGCACCCCGTCTATGTCGAAAACAAAAGTGGTAACCGGCTTGAATTTTTCGAGAACGCTCATTTTATTATTATCTTTTTTAACGGACCGCTGAATGCTGTTTATCGGGCGACATGGTTTGGCAACGCCTCAACCTTTACCTGTTACCCCGGTTCTTTCACATCACCCCGATCCTTTCGCATTACCTCAATCTGATGTGTAAATAATCTATACAAAGCACTGATATCGTTATATTTATCGAGCAGTTTGATATGTTTTTCAATCGTACTGCTGTCCCCTCTGATGGCAGGGCCCGTCTGTACCTCGCCAGGGCGGAACTGTTCAAGACGGCCGGCCGTCTCTTTTATCAGCGGCAGCAGCAGCCTGAAATCGATGCCTTCTTTCCTGCAGAATGTTTCGGCCAGGGAATACAGGTGGTTGGTGAAATTGTTGACCAGCACGCCCGCCAGATGCAGTTTCAGCCGGTCCTCGTCCCCCGCCGGTTCTACCTCCCCCGAGATCGTTCTGGCAAAGGCTGTGATCCGCAGCAATATGTCCGCATCGCTGCCGTCCACGAGTAAGGGGATCGCCGGATAAGGCCAGATCTCCTTGCGCAGGCTCTGCAAAGGATAGAGCACCCCGGTATGCGCACTCACCGGCCGCAACACATCCCTCGCCACGGCTCCTGCGGTGTGGACTACCAGTTTTCCAGGCAGGCTTATCCATTCGCTCAGCCCCGGAAGGGCGCTGTCCGAAACGGCCGCCAGGTAGAGTTCAGCCGCCTGGCTCACCTGGATTCCGTCGCTGCTGTAAGGAAGGTTTCCAAGCTGTCCCGCCAGAAGGGCCGCATGCCCGTTACTCCTGCTGACCACCTGCACAATTTCGTGCCCTGCCTCCAGGATCAGCCTGCCCATAACCGTAGCCACATTCCCCGAACCTATAATTACGACCTTCATAGCTTATTTTTGTAAACACATTATGAATTTAGCACAAAAACTGGCAATCGGTTATATAAAGGCCCGCATAAACATCCTTGCCCTCGTATCCACCCAGCGCGCGGCAAAGAAAGCCTTTGACATTTTCTGCACCCCGATGCGGCGGACCCGGAACAAACCCTCGCGGGTCTTTGATAAGGGCGAACCGCTTTCGTTCAAACTGGAAGGTAACACGCTGCGGGGCCATCGCTGGCTTCCCCATCAGGCTTCCGGCGATTCACTTGAAAAAGTTCTTATCGTCCATGGATTCGAGTCGGCATCTTCCAACTTCGACCAGTATATCGGCGCCTTCCTCAAAAAGGGTTACGAAGTGATCGCATTCGATGCACCGGCCCATGGTGCATCGGATGGAAAGAAGATCACCCTGCCGCTTTATATCCAGACCATCCGCTCCATTTATGAACGCTATGGCCCTATAAAATTCTTTATGGGCCACTCTTTCGGCGGACTGGCCCTCTGTCTGTTCCTCGAATCCCTGCCGGCGGACAAATCTTTCAAGCTGGTCCTCGTGGCCCCGGCCACGGCAGCGGCGAACGCCGTTGATTCTTTTTTCCAGATGCTCCAGATCAATCCGGAGCTGAGACCGGAATTCGACCGGCTCATCCTCGAAATAAGCGGCTTTCCTATCTCGCATTTTTCCATCCGGAGGGCAATGGGCCAGATCGCAGCGGACACCCTGTGGGTCCAGGATGAGGACGACCGCATCACTCCCCTCGCCGATGCCCTGCCCATAAAAGAGGACCGGCATCCAAACCTGCGTTTTATCATTACCAGTGGATTGGGTCACCGCAAGGTCTACCGCGACGCGGATGTGATCCGCCAGATCGCAGATTTTCTGTGAAACGACATCGCCTGCTTGCTGCCGCCCGACACGGCGATACCACATTCCGACCACCGCCGCCCGGCTCAGGCATTCTTCCCTACGATCATCGGTACAAATGAAAAATTGTCGAATATCTCTTCAACGACGGAGCCATCGGTCTGTTTGATCAGCCGAAGCATGCGCTGTACATTTCCTTCTCCCACGGGGATCACCATCTTCCCCCCGGGCTTCAGCTGCTCGGTCAGCCTGGGCGGGATCATCGGGGCCGCAGCCGTTACGATAACTTTATCAAAGGGACCATAGGTAGGCAGCCCTTCATACCCATCTCCATAAAAAAATTTCAGGTTCAGATATTTTTTCAGATAGAGGAACAGCTTGTTCGATTCGAATAATTTCTTCTGCCGCTCGATCGTGTACACCTGCACACCCATCTCCGCCAGCACGCTGGCCTGATAAGCGCTGCCGGTGCCGATCTCCAGCACTTTTTCATAAGGCTTCAACTCCAGCAACTGCGTCTGGTAGGCTACGGTATAAGGTTGTGAGATGGTCTGCCCCTCCCCGATCGGAAAGGCCCGGTCCTCATAAGCTATCTTGTCAAAACCGGCATCCATAAAATAATGACGGGGGATATGCAGGATGGCATCCAGGACACGTTCGTCGGTGATCCCTTTCTTCCGGATGGAATCCACCAATTGCTTGCGAAGCCCCTTATGCCGGTATGTGTCTTCAAATGTTCTCATAAATAGTTTGTCGCGGGTTTGTCGCGGGCGAACGGATGGTCCGCCGGCTGCAAGATAATATGCTTTAAGAAATATTTACGGGATACATTTTTCAGTTGTAAATTTCCAGCCGCAACGAAGCAGATGAGTCCTTTGAACATCCGCGCAAGGCGTCAACTCATTTTTTATGAAATCAACCACCCGCATCCAGCTTTCCTTTATGATGTTCCTCGAATATTTTATCTGGGGCGCATGGTATGTGACGATGGGAACCTATATGGGTGAGCACCTGCATGCTTCAGGCATACAGATCGGCGCGGCATACAGCGCACTGGCCATCGCCACGATGATCTCCCCATTCTTTGTCGGCATGATCGCCGACCGTTACTTTGCCGCACAGCGTATCATGGGCCTGATGCACATTGTGGGAGCAGGCCTGCTTTTTCTCGCGACGATGATCACGCCTGCAACAGCCGGCTCGCCGTATCCCCAGGCATTCTACTGGGTGATCCTTCTCTACTCTTTACTGTACATGCCCACTATTGCCTTGTCCAACAGCATTGCGTTCTACCAGATGAAAGACCCGGGAAAAGAATTTCCCTGGATCAGGGTCTTCGGTACGCTTGGCTGGATCGTGGCCGGGCTCCTCATCGGCTACCTGAAGTTTGAAAAGAACTCCTCCACCTTCTACCTCGCCGCCGGCGCCTCCCTGATCCTGGGCCTTGCCAGCTTCGGCCTGCCGAACACGCCGCCCAAGGGCGCTGCCCCCGGAGACTCAGCCGCAAAAGCGATGGGCACGGAGGCCTTTGTATTGTTCAGGAACCGGCCCTATCTTGTTTTCTTCCTGGCCGCCATCCTCGTATGTATCCCGCTTTCCTTTTACTATGGCTTCGCCAATCCCTTCCTCAATGAGCTGGGCATGACCAATGCCGCGGGGAAAATGATCTTCGGCCAGGTCTCCGAGGCCGTATTCATCCTCGCGATTCCTTTCCTCTTCAACAATATCGGGGTCAAGAACATGCTGCTGCTGGGCATGATGGCCTGGATACTCCGCTATATCTGCTTCGCCTATGGTCACCTGGATAGCAGTGCCTGGATGCTCTATGCAGGTATCATCCTGCATGGCGTCTGCTATGATTTCTTCTTTGTTACCGGCTATATGTACACGGAGAAAAAGGCGGGAGAAAAGATCAAGAATGCCGCACAGGGATTATTTACCTTCGCCACCTATGGCGTCGGCATGTTCATCGGCACCTGGTTCTCCGGCATCGTCGTGGATGCCAATAAAGTCTACAGTCCTTATGTTAAACACGACTGGAAGCACATCTGGCTCGTGCCGGCCTATATCGCGGCGGGCGTGCTGGTCTATTTCATTTTATTTTTCAGAGAGAAAAAATCAACCGTCAAATCCCTTCTATCATGAAAATCGCAATGCTGGGTTCCGGATTCATCGGCCGCTTCTACGCAGAATCCTTGCAGGGACAAAGGAGCAGGGACAGGATCGTAAGCATCTACTCCCGCCGGGAAGAGAGCGCAAAAAAATTCGCGCAGGACTATGGCTGCGACCACTGGACCATCGATATGGAAGAGGCCATAGCCCACCCGGATACAGACATCGTATGCATCTCGCTTCCCAACAACCTGCATGAGATAGCCGTGCTCCTGTGCTGCAAACATAAAAAAGCCGTCATGACGACCAAGCCGCTCGGGCGCAATGCAACGGAAGCAAGGCGTATGCTCGAGGCGGTGGAGGACGCCGGCATCTTTAACGGTTATCTCGAAGACCTTGTATACACACCCAAATTCATAAAGGCCTGGGAGAGCGTAAAGAACGGGGCCCTCGGCAGGATCCTCTGGGCAAAGTCGAGGGAAACACATCCTGGCCCGCACAGCGACTGGTTCTGGGATCTGGAACAGGCCGGCGGTGGCTGCATCCTCGACCTCGGCTGTCATTGCGTGGAGATCGCCCGTAATTTTATCGGCAAGGACATCAGGCCCGTCGAAGTGATGTGCTGGGCCGATACACAGGTCAAGCCCATCGACGCCGAAGACCATTCCATCGGGCTCGTGAAATACGAGAATGGCGCCATCGGCCAATTTGAGGTAAGCTGGACCTTCCGCGGCGGCCTCGACCTCCGCGACGAAGTGATGGGCACCGAAGGCACGATCTGGATAAACAACTTCCTCCGCACAGGCCTCGAAATGTTCACCACCGGCAAAGGGGCCGATTATGTGGCGGAGAAGGCGGAGAGCAACACCGGCTGGCTGTTCCCGGTAGGTGACGAACTGAATGACCTGGGATACAACCACATGTTCACCGACATGTTCAATGCCTTCGAAAAAGGCACCGCTCCCCGGGAAACATTTTATGACGGCTATATCGTCAACGCCGTGCTCGATGCCTGCTACCGCTCCGCCAAAACCAAACTATGGGAACCCGTTCAGCTGGACATCTGGAGAGGCCGCACCGGCGTCTCCAAAGACAGCCATCTGGTAGAGTACGACGCGGATCATTATCTGGTAAAAGAAGAGATCACCCATTACGGCGCCAAAAAACTGATCCTGAAAAATAAAAAGACCGGCAAGATCATCGAGAAATCCACGGGCTGATCGGCTTCCCGGCCTTACGCCGGACCCTGCCGCCTCCTGCGCTCCCGCGGACGGCATTTCGCGTCTACCTGGTCGCCCCAGGAGGCTTTTTCCTGTTCACAAGATGGCCATCTGCCGCCGTTACCGCCACAGGGGCCGTTCTGCTCCCGCGCACCCCCGCAATACCCCTGTTTTCCTCGGGAAATGCATTGATTTTCTATCCAGAATGAACCCTGGCAAGGCTTAAAAAAGCTATTCACAATGTGTGGAGAACCTTGTCCGCACTTTTTCATCGGCTATGCTACATTCGCATTAGTTCTTGCAAATACTTGTCGGGGTTTGAGCCGGGATTTATTTCCGCAGATCAACGGTGCAATTAAAAGGGAACCATGTGTAACTCATGGGCTGACGGGCAACTGTAAGTAACGATACATTTTATCAGATCAGCTATACATCCATTGTCCGCCATGGCGGATGAGAAGGAAAGATAAAATGGTTACAAGCCAGGAGACCTGCCACCGACAATTATTGTTTGGAACCTCCCCGGATGGGGTTCGGCAACATTTCGTTATTTCCAACCTGTCAATATTTTATTGGAGATCTGTCTGTTGTCCTGTATTGTTAACCATGCAACCTATTTGTCGATGCAACAGGAAAATGAAATATTACTAAGGGAGAACAAAGATCGTTTTGTCATTCTCCCGATCAATTATCCCCGCGTATGGGAAATGTATAAAAAGCACGAGGCCAGCTTCTGGACGGCCGAGGAAATAGATCTCAGCGGTGACATGCAACACTGGAACAAGCTCAACGACGGGGAACGTCATTTCATCTCGCATATCCTGGCCTTTTTTGCCGCCAGCGACGGCATCGTGAACGAGAACCTTGCCGTAAACTTCATGAGCGAGGTGCAGCTGCCCGAAGCGCGCTGCTTCTACGGTTTCCAGATCATGATGGAGAATATCCATTCCGAGACCTACGCCCTGCTCATCGATACCTATATAAAAGATCCCCAGGAAAAACACCGCCTTTTTCACGCTATCGATACGGTCCCCGCCGTCCAGAAAAAAGCCGAATGGGCCCTGCGCTGGATCGAAGGCGGCAATTTCGCCGAAAGGCTCGTCGCTTTCGCCGCAGTGGAAGGCATCTTCTTCAGCGGCAGCTTCTGCTCGATCTTCTGGATGAAGAAAAGGGGATTGATGCCCGGCCTGACCTTCAGCAATGAGCTGATCAGCCGGGATGAAGGATTGCATTGCGAATTTGCCTGTCTGCTCTACAGCATGCTCAGCAACAAGCTGACCCAGGATGAGGTCTTCTCCATCATCGGGGATGCCGTCCGCATCGAAAAGGAATTTATCACGGAGGCCCTGCCGGTCGATCTCATCGGCATGAACGCAAGGCTGATGCAGCAGTACATAGAATTCGTGGCCGACCGGTGGCTGGGTGAGCTGGGCTACCCCGCGATGTTCCGCGCTACCAACCCATTTGATTTCATGGAAATGATCTCCCTCCAGGGCAAGACCAATTTCTTCGAGAAAAGGGTTGGCGACTATCAGAAATCCGGGGTGATGGGCACCAAGGAATCCCAGGCCTTCAGCCTCGGTGAAGATTTTTGAGCACAGATCAGATCCGCGCCTCCGAGACCCGGACAAGACCGTGGCGCCTGGCAAATAAAAAAGAATAAATCTATTATATGTTCGTCATCAAGAGAAACCGCAAGAACGAATCCGTAAAATTCGACAAGATCACCGCCCGCATCGAAAAGCTCTGCTATGGCCTGGACCGGCGTTTCGTGAATTCCATCGACGTGGCCAAAAAAGTGATCGAAGGATTATACGACGGAGTGACTACCACCGAGCTGGATAACCTCGCCGCCGAAACGGCCGCCTCCCTTACCGTAAGACATCCGGACTACGCGCTGCTGGCCAGCCGCATCGCGGTCAGCAATCTGCATAAGAACACGATAAAAAGCTTTTCCGGCACGATGGAGCTGCTGTACAACTGCCGCGATAACAAAACCGGCAAGCTGGTGCCCTTGCTCGCGGATGATGTATGGTCGGTCATCAGCCAGCATGCCGAGCTCCTCGATTCCACGATCATCTATGACCGGGATTACGGGTTCGACTATTTTGGTTTCAAGACCCTCGAGAAATCCTATCTGCTGAAGGTGAACGGCCAGGTGGTCGAACGTCCCCAGCACATGTACATGCGCGTTGCCATCGGTATTCACAAAGAAGACATCGCCAACGCCATAAAGACCTATCACCTGATGAGCGAAAGGTGGTTCACACACGCCACCCCGACCCTCTTCAATGCCGGCACCCCGAAGCCCCAGATGAGCAGCTGCTTCCTCCTCACCATGAAGGACGACAGCATCGACGGCATCTACGATACCCTGAAACAAACGGCCAAGATCTCACAGAGCGCCGGAGGCATCGGTCTTTCCATCCACAATATCCGGGCCACCGGTTCCTATATCGGCGGCACCAACGGCACCAGCAATGGCCTCATCCCCATGCTGCGCGTCTTCAACGATACGGCCCGTTACGTCGACCAGGGCGGCGGCAAACGCAAAGGAGCCTTTGCCATCTATCTCGAACCCTGGCATGCGGATATATTCGAATTCCTCGACCTCCGCAAGAATCATGGTAAAGAAGAGCTGAGGGCCCGTGATCTTTTTTATGCCCTCTGGATCTCCGACCTCTTTATGAAACGCGTGGAGGCCGATGGCGACTGGAGCCTTTTCTGCCCCCACGAATCTCCGGGCCTCGCAGACTGCTGGGGTGAAGCGTTCGAAAAGCTCTACACCCGTTATGAGGCAGAAGGCAAAGCGCGGAAAAAAGTCAGGGCGCAGGACCTCTGGTTCGCCATCCTCGACGCGCAGATAGAGACCGGCACGCCTTATCTCCTGTATAAAGATTCGGCCAACCGGAAGAGCAACCAGCAGAACCTCGGCACCATCAAAAGCTCCAACCTCTGCACCGAGATCATCGAATTCACCTCACCCGATGAAGTGGCGGTCTGTAACCTGGCTTCGCTCGCGCTGCCCCGCTTCGTCATCGGCGGCAAATTCGATCATGACAAATTATACGAAGTGACCTATGAGGTCACGAAGAACCTCAACAAGATCATCGATAATAACTACTACCCCGTCGAAGAAGCCCGGAATTCCAACACCAGACATCGCCCCATCGGGCTTGGCGTACAAGGGCTCGCCGACGCATTCATCCTGCTCCGCCTGCCATTCGAAAGCGACAAGGCCAAACAGCTCAACAAGGAGATCTTCGAGACGATCTACTTCGCGGCCATGACGGCATCAAAGGACCTGGCAAAGACCGACGGCGCCTATGCGACCTTCGCGGGCTCCCCTGCTTCGAAAGGGATCTTCCAGTTCGATATGTGGAACACCGAGCCTTCCCTGCGCTGGGACTGGTACCGCCTCAAGGATGAAGTGATAAAGACCGGGATACGGAATTCATTGCTCGTTGCGCCCATGCCTACGGCCTCCACATCCCAGATCCTCGGCAACAACGAATGCTTCGAGCCCTATACTTCGAATATTTATGTCAGAAGAGTACTCAGCGGCGAGTTTGTGGTCGTGAACAAACACCTGCTGAAAGATCTCGTGGAGCTCAACCTCTGGAACGATGAGATGAAGAACAGGATCATCCTTCACAATGGCTCCGTCCAGCAGATCGAAGAGATACCCGAGGCCATCAAGGAGATATACAAGACCGTATGGGAGATCAAACAACGCAATCTCATCGATATGGCAGCAGACCGTGGCGCCTATATCTGCCAGTCCCAGTCCCTGAACCTGTTCGTGGAAACGCCTTCTGCAGGCAAGCTCACCTCCATGCATTTCTACGCGTGGAAGAGCGGCCTCAAGACAGGTATGTACTATCTGCGCACGCAGGCAGCCTCCCAGGCTGTACAGTTCACCGTTGAAAAGCAAGGAGGCAAAATGGTCGAGCCTCTCGTTAGTCAGCAGGACCTTCAGGCAAACGAAGAGATTACGGAAGGCCCTTCCTGCAGCATGGAAGACGGATGCGTCTCCTGCAGCGGATAACAGATCCCAAAAATAGTACCTCCATAATTTTTGAGGGCCGTTCAGGCCCTCAAAAATTTATTGCAGTCCCATATCCCGGATGATCCCGTCGATCCTTTCACCCAGCACGGCATTCATCTTGTCGAAATCGGCTGCGCTACCCAGCTTGTCATGCACGCTGAAATAAAATTTGATCTTGGGCTCTGTCCCTGACGGACGGGCGGAGATCTTGCTTCCATCCGCAAGGATGAACTGCAGTACATTCGATTTTGGAAGCTGGATGGTCCAGTTATCACCCGTGTGCAGGTTCTTTCCCTTTCTGAGCTCATAGTCCAGCAACTGGACGACCGCGGATCCATTGATCGTGGCCGGTGGATTATTGCGATAGACGCTCATCATATCCGCGATCTCTTTCTGACCGTTCATTCCTTTTTTGGTAATGGATATCAGGGATTCTTTATAAAACCCATATTGCACATAGAGCTCGATCAGCTTATCGTAAAGCCCCCTGCCCTTGTCTTTTTCATAGGCGGCCATTTCGCAGAGTATCGCCACTGCGCTGACGGCATCCTTGTCCCGCAGACTGGACCCGATCATCAGGCCATAGCTTTCTTCTCCACCGATCACATAGTTTTCCGTATCCTCTTTCTCTCTGATCAGCTCGGCGATCCATTTGAACCCGGTAAGCACATTATAACAACGCACTTCATTCCGCCGCGCTATCTCATCGATCAGGTCAGTCGTGACGATCGTCTTGACGACCATATCCTCCGCCCCGGCAATCCCCTTGGCTTTCCGGGCTTCGATCATATAATTAAACGCGAGGACTGCCGTCTGGTTTCCATTCATCAGTACCCACTCGCCTTTTTTGTCTTTTACGCCGATCCCGACACGGTCGGCGTCCGGGTCCGTACCGAGTAATATGTCTGCATCGATCTGCCTGGCCTTCTTCAGCCCAATGCTCATCGCCTCGCTTTCTTCTGGGTTTGGATAGATCACCGTCGGGAAATTCCCATCCGGCTGGGCCTGCTCGTCCACGACATGCACATTGCTGAAGCCAAACCGTTGCAACACTTCCGGCACGAGTTTGATCCCCGTACCGTGAATAGGCGTATAGACGATACGCAGATTGTGTTGCTTTTCAATGATTTCTGGATAGATGGACAGACTTCTCACCATGGCGATATAGGCCTCGTCCATTTCTTTCCCGATCATCGTGATGTTCGCCTCACTGCCGCTCCATTTCACCGCATCCACCGAAGCGATCTTTTCCACCTCGGCGATCACATTGCTGTCATGTGGCGGCACCATCTGCCCGCCATCGTCCCAATACGCCTTGTAACCATTGTATTCCTTGGGGTTATGCGATGCCGTACAGACTACACCACCCTGACAATGGAGGGTGCGGATCGTAAAGCTCAGTTCGGGAGTAGGCCGCAGGGATTGAAATAAAAAGACCTTTATTCCATTCGCTGCGAATATATTAGCAGTGGTTTCCGCAAAGAAACGGCTGTTGTTGCGGCTGTCGTGCGCTATCGCTACCCTGACTTCCTGTCCGGGAAATGATCTTTTGAGATAGTTGGCGTACCCCTGGGTAGCCATTCCAACCGTATATTTGTTTATCCGGTTCGTCCCTACCCCCATAATCCCCCTCAGGCCGCCGGTTCCGAATTCAAGGCTGCGGTAAAAACTTTCGGTCAATTCGGCAGGATTTTCCTGCTTTAAACGGATGATCTCGTCTTTTGTAGCCTGATCGTAGTTGCCATTTAGCCATAAATTCACTTTTTCCTGTATAGCAGCATCCATATTGGTAGTTTTTCTGTTTAAAAAACCCGGTCGGTTTGGCGACCAATTTCGGTAAGATTGAGAATATTAACAAATCCGTCCACAAAGATTCCTGCTCCATCTATTTTATTTCAGGAATAGAAATGCTAAATTTGTCTGGAAATCCCCTTTATACTCTTCTTTAAGTATAACTAAGTCTTCACAATATCCGGTGATAAATTTGTTGTTTATCTGTACCGATATCCTTTAACACTAAAATAAATATTGTACCTCATTAACCGGAACGGATGACAAAGTATTTGCTATTGCGTGATAACAAGCAGACCGGCCCTTACGACCTTGATGAATTAAAGGCAAAGGGTCTGAAGGCCTACGATCTCGTTTGGATAGATGGAAAAAGCGCGGCATGGCGCTATCCCAGTGAAGTGGATGATTTAAAATCTTTCGCACCGGCTGTTGAAGAACAGCCCTTTGATCGGTTTTATAAAAAACCTTCCCCGAATTCCCAGCCTTCCGTGCTTCAGGCAAGACAGGCGGCGGAACAGGCTTCGGCCCTTCAATCAAAACAAGCTTCTGAATATTCCACTGCCCCCAGGCAAATGTCGGTCCATGAACAGGCCGCAGTTCTCCAGTCCAGACAGGTAGCCGAACCGGTTTCCGCCCATGAGGGCCATGCTTCCGAACAGGCAGCGGCTTTTCAGCAACGGCCGTCATCCGAACCGTCTTTTGCTCCCGTGGTTAACCTATCCTTCAGCAACCGGAACACAAATTATTCCGAAGGCAATGCTCCGGTCGGCGAACCATCGGCTGTTCCCGGCAAGAGGATCATCTATGTCACCTTACCAGCAGGCAAAGGGACAGCTAACGGCAAAGAACCCATTTCCCGTTCTTCCCTTTATGTACATCCGACACAATCCCAACAGGTACATCCGACGCAATCCCAACCTTTGCCGGAGATGAAGCCACAAAATGTTGCGACACCCGTCCAACCCATCGCCATGCCATCTGAGGAAAAATTTTCTCATATGGAGGATGATATGTGGAAAGGCGTTGTGGAAATGGCTCCACGTCCAAAAAAAGCAGGTCTGAAACGTATAGTCCAGCCCCTCGGTGTATTTCTTTGCATCCTTGCCTTACTGGCCGCCGGGATTTTTATCGGTCTTTCCATAAATAAGGATTCTTTTGGCTTCTCGCAGAAACTGGCCTCCGGAGATGCTTCGTCGATTTCTACTCCCCCTGCCCAGCGCGCCGAAGTTCCCACATCGAAAATGCCGGTATACAATACTTCGGCAGTTGTCAATCAGCAGGCTGCAGACACCGTGTTCAGATCGGATAATAATGCTGCCCATGGTTCCCCGCTTTCAGGCAATCCCATAATTACCCAGCCAGTCAATACTAACTCCGCCATACCGGCGCCGCCTTTACAAAAGAAAAAATTAAGCACTCAGAAAGAAAAGGCTGCTCCCTTTCAGGCAAAAGATCTTGCTTCAACACCGCCTAAAGACTCGGCTGCCATTGGCTTTCAGGCGATACGCCGGGAGGCCGTACACCGTTCGGACCCGACTCCCGACAAGGACGTCCTCAAAAATAATATTGCCAGTCAGGTCTCCGCAGGATCGGGTAAATACACTGTCGGTACATTTGGCGGCATATCGGATGTGCAGATCACGGTCAGCAATCGTTCGATATACCCACTTGATCTTGTAGTTGTTGAAGTCCGGTATATTCAGGCTAACAAAAAAGTATTCAAAACCGAAAACCTTTATTTCCGCGACGTTGCCGCGGGAGCTGCTCTTATGCAGGAGGCCCCTAAAAGCTCTCGCGGAATAAAAATAGATTATAAGATCACCCTTATCAACTCAAAGGAACTAGGGTTATCCTACTCCGGTATATGAAACGGAGATCCTGTTAACAAATCAATACAAAAGATTTTCCCTCCTTTCTCTTGTTTTGGCATAGTACTTGAAAACTATGCCTTTCAGGCTTCCGCACTTATCTATTAGAGAGAGTAAGTTTCCACAAAAAGAATCTGACGATTGTACAATTGGTTATTCATTGCCGTATTAACTAATTATGAATTTTAAAACAGCAGGCATGAGAAATGCATTAGTGCAGTTAGCTCTCGTCCTCATAGGAGTAACGGGCGTTCACGCAGTTAAATTATTACAGACGGCTTCTCTTCATGCAAGAGTTTTTCCCGCAGGCGCAACCGAAAAGGTCTGGGCCATCCAGGGGAGCGATTCGATTGAGATGTTTGGGAGTGAAGGGGACTATTATATCACTACGCTGAAGCCCGGCAACTGGCAGATCCGGGTGGATGCCAGAAGACCATACAAGGATGCTGATTTCGGAATTTTCAATATGAGAGCCGGCACCGAAAGAGACCTTGGGGAAGTAGTGCTGCGTAAGTAAGCAGCCCCGGCAGCAAATTATATAATTCACAGGGACGGTTTACCATAAAGAACAAAGCAGTCGGCTTCCAATGCCGGCTATTTTGTTTTATAGCCTGTTCGCCATTCACCCAGTCCCCGTGCAATTCTTGCCGCCACCCCGTCATGCCTTTGCGGACTGTACAAACGACAATACCGGATAATTCTTTCCCAGCAGGGACGCGGTCGTGGAAGGGTCTGCTTCAAACCATTTTTCAAGCAGCGTATTATAGAGCGCACGGAAGTCATACTGCATGGTTATATTATCGGTTACGATGGCATTGGAGGGCAGGGATGGATTGTCTCCGACGATCCCGGGTTCCACGCCATCGCCAAAGATCAGCACCGGCGCCGCAGCCCCGTGGTCCGTACCTCCGCTGGCATTCGACTTGATGCGGCGGCCGAATTCTGAAAAGGTCATCCCCATCACCCGGTCGCTTACCCCGAGTTCCCGGAGGTCATCCTGAAAAACGCTTATTGCCTCGGACAACCGGGCCAGCAGTTTCGCATGACTGCCGGTAGTCGTATCGTCCGTCTCCGTCTGCCTCGCATGCGTGTCGAATCCCCCCATGCTCACCAGATATATTTTTGTCTTCAACCCGCCCGCCACCAGCCTCGCAACGATCTTCAGCTGATCCGCCAATGGGTTTTTGCCAGGAGCAGGATATTTATCCGACTGCCGGGTCACTTTCTGCGCCGCCGCCTTGATCACACCCGCATACTGATCCGTCTTTATGCCCATTTCCCGGATATAGGCGAGCTGATCCCCCGCACGGGTATCGGGGGCCACGGGAGCCTTGTCATTGATGAGGTCATAGAAACTGCTCGGATTGCTGATCGCCATGCCCATCGTCAGGGCTGGCCCCTGGAGAACAGGTGACACCAGCGATCCGATCTGTATGGCCAGCGGATCGGGCATGCGGCTGTTCGGATAATCTTCCGGAAAATGTGGATATTCCTCGTTCAGATAACGACCTGCCCAGCCGGTGGTCAGCGACTGCCCCGTATCGGCTCCCGTCAGCCAGATGTCCGTCGCGCGGAAATGCGAAAAATCGGGATGGGGATAGCTCACCCCCTGTACGATCGTCAGCCTCCCTTCATTGAACAAATGCTGCAGCTCGGGCATTGCCGGGTTTAGCCCCGTCTGATCATAGCCGTCCAGCTTCAGGATCCTCGACTGGGGTATGGCAATATTCGGCCTCGCGGCACGATAGGCGTCATAAAATTCCACTGGAATGACCATATTCAATCCATCATTTCCACCGCTCAGCTGCACCAGCACCAGCACCCGGTCCGATCCGACGCTCCGTCCGATGGAATGCAGCCTCGCAAAACCCGCAAGCGCCCTCAGCGAAAATCCGTTCAGCAGCGAAGGGATCACCACCGAAGGCACCGTCCACCGCAAAAAATCTCTTCTTTTCATAAAATTATTTTTACATCAGCTGATACTCGGGCAGGTTCATCAGATGCCTGTACAGCGATTTCAGCCTGGTAGTGACCGTATTCCGCGCGCCCTTATCGTCCGGCTTGCTCCGGTAAGATTGCCACGCATTGGTCCAGTAATGGTCCGAGGCCATCCCCACCAGACCCGATAAAAGGATATTGGTCTTGATGAACTGCAATTGCTCCGTACCAAGTCCGGTCTGGAACAAGGCCCGGACCGAATCGCCGATCAGCATATCGGGGTTCCCCGGGTCGGACAGACCGGCCGCGAAAGCCAGCGGATCGATGCCGATCTTCCTTCCATTGCGCGCAAATCCTCCTCCGATCATCCGGTCCGTAAACTGGTTGCGCTTTGGCAGGGTATCCGAGCTGATCCAGAGCTTATCATACTCCGGCTCCTGATAATAGGCCTGCCAGCCGGCCACATTGGGCGGGTCCCCGATGTTTTGCTGTAACCCCGCTGCCTGGTTGCGCACCTGTTCCCATAGGCCATACTGCTCTTCACAATCATTGCCATCGGGGAAACCGATGCTGTATTCACGGCAAAGCCCCACCGTAAAGTCCACAGGGCTTTTGATCATGCTGCCATAATTGGCCTGATCAAAAAAATGCCTGCTCTGGAATAACATCTCCAGGACGGGGGCGATCTCGTATTTTTTCTTTCTGAACAGGGTGGCCAGCGGTACGATCACATTCCTTTCCGTCGCATCGTCGATCGTATGATACACAAAGAACCGGTAGAGCTTCCGGCAGATGAACTTCGATACTTCCTCCCTGGCAAGGATCATATCCAGCAGCTCGTCCAGCTCACCGGCGCCCTCCTTCCCTTTCTGGCCGCGGATAAGCCGGTTACCATAAAAAACGGAGAACTGCTTGTCCGCTTCATCATGCCGGCGCGGATCGAACGAAGAGCTGAAGGTCTTATAATTGAGCGTATATCCTGTCAGTACACGGGCTGCAGCTTTTACATCATCTTCCGAATAATGTTTCACATCGGCGCCGGTCCCTGCCTCTGTGACATCTTGCCCAGCACCGGCCATACCCTGTTTCAGATCGATCCCCTTCCCGACGGTGAACAGCTCCTGAAGTTCCCGGCCATAATTTTCATCGGGCGCCTTCTTCGAGCTGGCATATCCATTCAGATAACGCAACATGGCCGGCTCGAGGGTGACAGCCTTGACCAGCTCTCCGAAATTGCCCAGCGCATGCTTTCTTAACAGCACGTTATACTGATAACAAAACAGCGCATTATCGACGGTGTTCGTCTCCGTCACGAAATGATTGTGCCAGAACAACACCATTTTTTCCCGGAGACTACGGTCCTGGTTCAGCATCAGACCCAGCCACCAGGATTTGAAAGAATTCCTTCTCCGCCCGTTATTCATACCATCGAATTTCAGGGAGCTGGTCCAGTCCTGCCCCGGAAGTATTTCCGGGTCGGTATATTTGTCGTCGTTATAATTGTTGATGGGTGGCCCCGGAGCGGGGTATACTGTATCCAGCAGCTCTTTCACTGTCTTCCTGAGAGATTTTTTCCGGAAATGTTCAAGGTCTGCGCCGGACGCTCCGAACATAGTGCGTTTCAGCAGGTGAGCGACCTGCTCCCTGTCCCACTTCCCTTTGTAGCGCTTGATACCCGATGACACCGGTACTGGATTGGCCATAGGAATAGTTGAAAAGTCTACCTTTATCGTAGTTATGAAAGAATTATGCCGGAAAGGTTTAATTTGCTCCCGCTTATGAAAAGAATTCTTTTATTCGGCGCCGGCAAATCCGCCACTTCTCTGATCAGCTATCTCGTCCGCGAGACGGCTTCGCGCGGCTGGCATCTCACCGTTGCGGATACCAACCCTTCCCTTGCCGGATCCAAGATCGGCGTCCCTTCGGGCAACGCAGATGCCGTGGCCATTCAGGTAGAAGATGAACAGGCAAGAGGGACGCTGGTACGTGAAGCCGATATCGTCATATCCCTCCTGCCGCCCGCCCTCCATTTTCTGGTGGCGCAGTCCTGTATCCATGAGAAAAAACACCTGCTTACCGCTTCCTATCTCGATGACAAGCTAAAAAGCCTCGGGACCGCCATCCGGGACAACGGGCTGCTCTTCCTTTGCGAAATGGGCCTCGACCCGGGCATCGACCATATGAGCGCCATGCAGCTGATCCACCGCATCAAAAAAGATAACGGAAAGATACATTCATTCCAGTCCCACACCGGTGGACTGGTTGCGCCGGAGAGCGATGATAATCCATGGCATTATAAGATCAGCTGGAATCCCCGTAATGTGGTGATGGCCGGATCGGCGGGTGCCCGGTATAAAGAGAACAACCAGCTTATCAGCCGGCAGTACGGCGATCTGTTCGGGGACTGCCGCGAACTCGAAGTGGAGGGGATCCGCCTGGCCTGGTACCCCAACCGCGATTCCCTGAGCTATATTCCCATTTACGGGCTGGAAGACGCGGAGACCTTTATCCGCACCACCCTCAGATATCCAGGGTACTGCAGGGCATGGAAAAGCATCGTGGCCGCAGGCCTGACCGATGACCAGCTTACCGTCCGCCGGCGGGATGATGTGCTGAGCTTTGCCAGATGGTCCGCCCCGGTCATCCCCCTGATAAACAATGATAACCGGGAACAGCTGGAATTTCTTGGGCTTTTCGATCCTTCCCCTGTCCCTTCCGGAGCAAAAACTTCCGCAGACATTCTGCAATTTTTGCTGGAAACAAAACTGGCGATGCGACCCGGCGATAAGGACATGATCGTCATGCTTCACGAGATCGGGTACACGCTCCCCGCATCGGCCACAGGCTCGCCCCAGGCATCCACGGGCGTTCCGTCCTCCACTTCCGGACCGGCCCAGGCTTCTCCACAGGCCCCATCCACCCGGGCTTCTTCGCAAAATGATGCTCCGCAGGCCTCCCCCGCCCCGGCCCTGCACAAAATAAGCAGCAGCCTCGTCGTCAAAGGCCAGGACTCCCTGCAGACCGCAATGGCTGCCACCGTCGGCCTGCCCCTTGGCATCGCCGCCCTCCTGATCCTGGAAGGAAAGATCGGCCTCACCGGTCTGCACATCCCCATTCTGCCGGAGATCTATGAACCCGTGTTGCAGGAACTGGCCAGCCAGGGGATCCGGTTCAAAGAAACCATGGGCTGACAAGGCGCACGCAAGCAGAAGATCATCCTGATAAAATCGTTCCGTCCGTGCGCCATAAACGCGTTTCGGCAGTGCGCTGTTTTATTTCGACAGCGCGTTGTCCACTTCGTATAAAGTGATCGGGTGAGGATATAGTTCTCATGTCAGCTTAGTTCACCTCGATATTCAGCGTATTCAGGATATGATAATCGATATCTCTGAACAGGACCGTATACTTACCTTTCTTCAGATAAAGCAGATAGGCTTTCTTTGAGGATGGAATATAACTCTGGTCGGCCGGCACCAGCTGCCAGGGTTTGTTTTCATTGTTCTCCATTTCCGTCCGGTAATAGGCCTGTACCAGAAATGCGGGCTTGCCGGAGCCAAGACTGATACCACCGGCTGGCGCAACGGGCTTGATATAGAACGGTTGCCGCGTTCCGTCCAGGGTCAGCCAGGATGGTCTTCCATCCAGGTAAGAAGCCTGCGGATGAATGACGGCGAGATCGTAAAGATCATTATTCGTGACATTCACCGGTTCATTATTGATCATGGCGACCGAAGGGGCCTTTAAAGCATATTTCTGGGCATAGGCCTGATACAAGGCACGTCCATAACCAAAATTGCCTTCTTCCGACATATCCGTCTGATCGATCGTCAGCGGATCGATGCCCGATATATTTTTAAAGGCCAGCCCCATCGGGACATAGCCATCCGCAGAACCTTTTTTACTGATATGCGCATACGCCGCATGTACGAGGATCTTAGCGCCGGGATCCTTCTGAAGGATCTGGTAAATATTCATCGCCTGGATAGAGTCCCGCTGGTTGGGGGTATGATGAGCGGCAGCCGTATCTTCATAGGACACCAGCGTATAGCCCAGCGAGATCGCGGTCCTCACCAATTCCCCCGCGACGGGCTCAGCGGCATAATAACCGGTATTCATCGTCAGCTTGGCCAGCGTATGGGTCGGGTTGTTGCTGAGCATCTCCATGGCCAGATAGCGGAAGCCATGACGGTAAAGCTCGGTGAGCAGGGACAGCGTAAAAGCCCGGTGTACCGGCTTCGCATACGCCTCGTTGATCATGATGACCTTCTCGTCCTTAGCCCGGAAGCTGATATAGCGGCGCGCATCGACATGCTCGATATCCTTTAATCCCTCCACCATTTTAAAGATCTTGCGGCGGGTGGCGTCATCCACGCTGTCATAGCTTTTGACCAGATACTGCATGGCGCTGAGATAGTCTCCCGCAAAGGCAAAGTACTGGCTCAGCTCGTCATAATATCCGTTATCCGTATAGATCTTCCGGAATTTTTCCTCATCCTTGAAAGCATTATAAAATGGGAAAAGATAATGCACGTTCCCCTTCGGGGCAAGCGTAAGATACTTTATCCGCGGACTATACCCGTCGGGATTACCGGTCTTGCAATAATCGATCAGCTGCTGTACGGGCCGGGAGACCTGTGACCAGGAGGTTTGTACCGAAAAGAGCATACAGCCCGCCAGGAATATCTTTCTTATTAGCCCCATTTGCTGCAATGTTAGAGAATGGTTTGTTACCGAAACCTTAAATTCCCTGCCTGACTGCATGCTCCCGGACCAACCCATCAGTCGTTGACCCGCCCCCGGAGCGGGGTTTCACCAGCAGGCTTCGCATGGCGCCGGTCCCGACCACACAGTCTATCCTCACAACAGCAACCTCAGCTTCTCCTTCAGCTCCTCTATCCCCACAGCGGCCGGCTGCTCGATGGTCGTCAGGTTATATACCGATGAGGTATACGGGATCTTCTTATCGACGATGAACTTGGGGACGCCGCGAAGTGTATAATCCACCAGCCCCGCGGCAGGATAGACCACCAGGGATGTACCCACCACCACAAAAATGTCGGCGGAGCGCACCAGAGGGATAGCCGCCCCGATCATCGGCACCGGCTCCTCGAACCACACGATATGCGGACGCAATTGCGCCCCATCCTCCGCCAGCTGTCCCAGACTTATATCCTTGCGGATGGCATAGATCAGCGATTCATCGGCCTCGCTGCGCATCTTGAAGATCTCTCCATGAAGATGCATTACCCTCGTGCTCCCCGCCCTTTCATGCAGGTCATCGATATTCTGGGTGATGATATGGACCTCAAAATCTTTCTCCAGCTCCGCCAATCCCAGATGCGCGGCATTCGGTTCCGCTCCGGCAACATCCCGGCGACGCATATTATAAAAATCAAGCACCAGCGCCGGATCTTTTTTCCATCCCCGTGGGGTAGCCACTTCCGTTACCTCATAGCCTTCCCACAGACCATCGCTGTCCCGGAAGGTCTTGAGGCCGCTCTCCGCACTGATGCCCGCGCCCGTGAGCACGACCAGTCTTTTCTTACCCGTTGCAACATCCATAAAAAAAGGAATGATTGTCATCGCAAAATAACAAAAACCCTCCACTTTTTGGTGGAGAGTTCTCTGCCTTATGCCGGCGTGGAACCAACGTGCCGGGCGCGGTAGGAAGACCGCCATCTCCGGATTCCCAGCCAGGCCAGCATGACCACGAGCCATAATGGCCACATGCCCGTCAATCCGATCACCAGCTCACCTATCCATCTCCATCCTTCTCCTGCGGCGTCTTTTAAACGATGGAAGAACGAGGGCTCCGGATCACTCTTCGCGCCTGGGTCAAGGATCTGATAATAATTCAGATTGATCGTGCTGAAGGCCGCCGAATGACTCAGGTACCCGACCCTGCCGCTGGCCGCTTCGATCTGTTCCTGGATATCATCGATCTCATGCTGGACTTTCAGGATATCGCCCATCGTATGGGCCTGCTTCAGCAATTCCAGATAGCGTGCCCGCACTTCCCGTTTGGCTTCCATCCTCGACCGGGTGTCCACCACTTCCAGCGTGACGTCTTCCGCGCTTATTTTTCTCCCGGTCACTTTATTGCTGTCATTGGCGGATGTAAGCGCAGCTACCAATTCATCGAACTGATCCACCGGGACCCTGATGATGATGTTGTCCTCCGTTTTATACTCGGACTGGCTTTGTTCTTCCTGCGAGATATATCCTCCGGCCCTTTTCACCGCCTGGTGGAGCAGATTGCCGAAGGACTGGTAATGCCTGACTTCGAGATGAAGGTCCGCCGTCTTTACGATCTTCTTGTCCCAGTCCGGGTTGGCGGGTGGACTGCCCGGAGATGAAGGAACCTGCTTCCCATTTTTTCCCGGTTGCTGTTCCGGCTGACCGGCATTACCATCGGCCATTCCACCCGATACGGTGTCCGCCGCCACCATACCGGGTTCCAGCGTTTTCTGGAGTTGCCCGACCGCACGATCCATCGCGGCGGGAGCTTTCCCCGACCGGTGGTTACAGGCAACAGACAGCACCAGCAGCGATGCTGCCAAAAAATAATTGGACCTCATGTTTGAAATTTTTTGGGGTGATTCCTGTTAAGATGCAGGAAAATTTTTTTTACACAAAATCAGGAAATGCGCATATTGTTCCCGAGAACCAGAGATTGATTCCGCAGGCCGCTGAAATGTAACCCAATCCAAAAAGTTAATTTCCTTTCCCGGCCGGCGCCGACTCGTCATCCTCTTCCAGCATATATTCGAAAACCTGCCGGAACCGGGGGTCCAGCGTGGAACCATGAGGGTTCCCACCCGGGATATCCGTGACCATGATATGTTTCCCCCTTTTTATGGGGCTGTCTGGCGCGACCATCAGCGTATCCGGCTCACCCGCCGGCACCTGGTCGGTATTTTTTAACTGCATCAGCGTCTCGCAGTTGATCCGCTGCTTTAAGAAATCGTACGGGTCCTGCGTATGCAAAAAAGCAAAATAACGCGACAGACCGGTCTGCGAACTGTCGGACAACCAGCTGGCGGGTGTATGATAATAGGAAAGATAATCCTGCGGACCCGAAAAGATCAGTACCCTGTCTACTTTGAATCGTTTACCGAGATAGGCCGCATGACCCGCACCCTGCGAATGACCTCCGACGACGATCTTTTCCCATTGTATCGTACTGTCTTTGATATATTCGTCCCAGCCTTGCTGTGGATAATGCTGCACCAGCCAGAACATGAACTGCTGCAGGCGATGATAGATGCTGTTCACGCTGTCCACATCCACCACGGAGCTTACCGGCGTACCGAAAACGATCTCCTGCCTGAACCCGTTGAAACAACTGCTGTCTTTGCTGTTGCTGCACGTGGTGGTGATGATATTATTTTCGTAGTCGAGGCTGATAACCGGGAAGCCCATCGATGCGATCGTGGTATCGAAGAAAGAAAAATCCTTTGCCGCAGTTCCCGTTCCCTGGATCATCAGCACAAGCCGGTGTCTGGACGGAACAGACCCGCTGGAATACGCGAAATGCTCCCCGTGAACGACCCGGATACCCTGCCCCGTGCTGTCCGGGCTTACCGCGATAATATTCATCTGGGCAGAAGCGCCGGAGAATACCGCGGTGAGGAAGAAGACGGGCAGAAGCAGACGCCGTATAGTACTGTTCATAAATCCAGTTGATTGATCCGGTTATTTTTTGATCCCCTCCCCTGCCATTTCCATAACGATGGCCCATTCTTTTTCTTTCACCGTCTGAACGGACAGACGGCCAAGCCGCACCAGGTCCATATCGGTCAACCGCTTATCCGCCTTCAGTTGCGCCAGGCTCACCGGCTTCCTCAATTTTTTAAAAGGCTTCAGGTCTACGGCGACCCAGGCCTCATTATCCGTGGTCGGATCCTGATAAGCCTCTTTGGAGACCTTAGCGATCGCCACGATCTCCATCCCTTCATTACTATGATAATACAGTACTTCGTCTCCTTTCTTCATTCCTCTCAGGTTGATCCGCGCCGCATAGTTGCGGACTCCTGTCCAGGCAGTTTGTTTTTCTTTTTCCAGTTGTTCATAGCCGTACACGGACGGTTCTGATTTAACAAGCCAATATGCCATAATGAGCTGATATTAATAAAGCCTGCGGCCTTTATCCGCCTGCTCCGCCGAAATTACAAATTATCGGGTAAAGGGTTGGAGTTAAAAAAAATTCCGGTTGATAAATCCGGAATGGAACAGGCCACCGTATGTATCCTGGTCGTTTACATGTAACACACAGCCTATTAACATTAAAAACTTATAAACAAATCTTAATTATTATGCGCACATTTAAAATATCGGCATTATTATTTGCCACTGCTTTTTTAGTGAATACGTCATTTGCACAGGACAAAACAGTAATGGTCGGAGGCGCTCCCATGTATCCTTCCAAGAACATCGTGCAGAATGCCGTAAATTCAAAAGACCATACCACGCTGGTTGCCGCAGTAAAGGCCGCCAGCCTGGTAGAAACCCTGGAAAGCCCTGGCCCTTTCACCGTATTCGCACCCACCAATGAGGCTTTCGATATGCTGCCAGAAGGCACCGTCGGGACCCTGGTAAAACCCGGGAACAAGACCATGCTGACCGGCATCCTTACCTATCATGTCGTATCCGGCAATCTGGATTCCAGGGCGCTGGCCGGACTCATAAAAGCGGGCAACGGTACTGCCGAGCTCACCACGGTAGCAGGCGGTAAGCTCTGGGTCATGATGAAAGGGAAAAAGATCGTGATAAAAGATGAAAAAGGCGGAATGGCGATGGTCACCACCAAAGATGTTTACCAGAGCAATGGGGTGATACACGTTGTCGACCACGTCCTTATGCCCAAATAAACCTGTCATACTTCCCGGATAAGTAAGGTTTGGCAGTATCTGATTACTAACACCCTGGCCGCAGTTCTGATCCCAAAGTGCAGCTTTAAAAAAAAAGTTGCACTTTTTAAATCCAAAAGATTTCAGCTTTCGTAGATTGATCTAAGGCCTGGTTTTTACCCTATTTAACGCTTGCGACAGGTTGTTTTAAGGGTCAAGACCATCCTATTACTCCGGTAATGTGGGTGGTCTTATTTTCGTTCCCCCGAACCAACGGATTGTCCCCGCGTCCATTCACACTTCAACGGATTACTCCCGAGCCCCAAGGCAGACAGCTCCCCTGACTAAAAAACAGGAGGCTTCTGCCGGCTTTGGCGGCCGCCAGGAATGCCGAAAACCGCTTCATCCGAACAAAAGCCGGCCGAAAGGTGGAAAAGCTAATGGCTCGCCAGTACGTCGGCGATATGCATGGTCCGGATATTGTACCCTTTGTTCCGGATATACCCATCCAGATGCATCAGACAGGACAGATCGGTGGAGATGATATAATCGGCCCCCGTTTCGAGGGCATTGTTCACTTTCTGATCGGCCATGGCAATGGAAATGGACTCGAACTTGACGGCAAAACTCCCGCCAAAACCGCAGCAGGTCTCCACATCCTTCATTTCCACCAGCTCCAGCCCCTTTACCTTCGACAGCAGCTTCCGCGGCTCCTCTTTGATCCGGCACTCCCTGAGCCCCGCGCAGGAGTCATGATAAGTGGCCTTTCCCCGGAGGGTAGCCCCCAGATCCTCGACTCCCAGCACATTGACCAGGAATTCAGAAAATTCGAAGACCCTTTTCTGAAGGTCTTTTACGGCATTATGAACGGAAGAATTATCAAAAAGGGTGGAATAGTAGTTCCGGACAAAGCCCGCACAGGATGCGCTCGGCATGACCACAGGGTCCGGCCCGGAAAAATCTTTGATGAATTTGGAACATACCTCCCGGGCCTCGTCCCGGAAGCCTGCATTGAAGGCAGGCTGACCACAGCAGGTCTGATTCGCATTATATTTCACCGTGACCCCTGCCTTTTCGAGCACCTTTACCATATTGAAGGCCGTTTCCGGGTAAAGCTGATCGACAAAACATGGTATGAAGAGCTGAACTGTCAGGAGCCTGTGGGAGTTTTAAAGGATTTTACCAATGCGAGCATCTTCAGGGCGGTGATGGCGGCTTCCTCGCCCTTATGCCCGTGTTTCCCGCCGATCCGTTCATCGGCCTGCTGCTGGTTGTCGACGGTCAATACCCCGAAAATGGTCGGGATGGGCAGCATCAGATTTAACTGAACAACGCCATCGGTAACGGCTTTGCAGACATAATCAAAATGAGGGGTGTCCCCGCGCAGCACACAGCCCAGCGCGATAAACACCTTCGGTTTATCGTCCTTATACTTATGCGCCTCCCAGTAGGCCCTGATGCCAAAAGGAATCTCAAAAGCGCCTGGAACGGTAATGACCTTGAAGGACGCGACGTTTGCCGTTGCCAGCGTACTGCGGCATCCCTTCTCCAGTTCATCCACGATGGCGGCATTCCATTCCGTACGTATAATAACGATACAGGCATCCTGTACGTTCAGAATGCCTGGGTTCGCCTGTAATAATTTACTATTGCTTATTTCTGCCATGGATGCTGATCATTTGTTCGCGGTCACTCCCAGTCTGGCGAGATATTTATCGATCTCATACCCCCTTGGAGTATTCGGATATTTGTCCTTGACAAGCTGGTACATTTCGATAGCCTCCTGGGTCTTGCCCATGCTTTCATAAAGATATCCGGCACGGAAAAGATATTCCGGGGACAGGAGATCGTCCTTTTCGAACAGGGTTCCGGCCTTCTTATACTGCGACACGGCATCTTCCTTCTTGTTAAGCTCGGAATAAGCATCTCCCAGCAAACCATCCGCTCTTGACTGCACCTGCTTGACGGAAGTGGAAAAATCCTTCAGATATTTTACGGCGTTATTAAAATCTCCCAGCTTCAGATAGCAGCTTCCTGCATAAAAAGAAGCGAGGTTGGCAGCCTTGGTGCCGCCATACCTTGAAATGATCTTCAGGAACCCTGCATTGACATTATCGCCGTTAAGGGCAAGTCTGGCCGAATCCATACGAAAGTATTCTTCCGCCCTGAACATGGCTTCTCCGGCCTTCTTTTCATTGGGCTCGCTGACCATATATCTGTATCCCAGCCATCCCCCGACCACCAGTATGATCACCAGCAGCGCAGAGCCGGTCTTCTTACCATACCTATCCCAGAAATGCTCAAACTGATCTACCGGATTTTTCTCTTCTCCCAGGTGTGCCGGGTGCTTAATCTCTGACATCTTATTTTTTGTCGTTTAATTTTTTATAAATGATCATTCTCCAATTGTCCGGTGCTGATACTCCATTTCTCCGGTGCAGCACCGGGCCGACTATTCCGTCCCATCCGCATCAGTCCACAATGAACGGATAGTTCTTGTCGACATATACATCCTTCAGCAGCTCGCTGTCATCGGGCAAAGGAGATTCTTCGGCGAATTTCACGGAACCGGCCACGGTATCGTTCACCCGCTTGTTGATCGCATCGATCTCCTCCTGGCTGGCCCATTTTTTGGAAAGTATAGTATTCAGCACCATCTGGATAGGATCTTTCTGTTTGTATTCGTCCACTTCTTCCTTGGTGCGGTATTTCTGCGGATCGGAGATCGAATGCCCCTTGTACCGGTAGGTCTTGATCTCCAGCAAGGTGGGGCCATCGCCTTGTCTTGCCCTTTTTACGGCCCGCGTTACTCCTTCATGAACGGCTTCCGCGCTCATCCCATCGATGGAGTCTCCGGGCATTTCGTAGGCATCGGCCAGCTTATAGATATCTACCACATTGGAGGTCCGCTCTACCGAGGTCCCCATGGCATAATTATTATTTTCGCAGATAAAGACTACCGGCAGTTTCCACAGCATCGCCAGGTTGAAGACTTCGTGCAACATCCCCTGACGGGCGGCGCCGTCCCCAAAAAAGGTCAGCACCACGTTTTCCGTGCCTTTATATTTTTCCGCAAACGCCAGTCCGGCTCCCGTTCCTATCTGCGCTCCCACGATCCCATGCCCCCCGAAGAATTTCACGTCCACCCCAAAAAAGTGCATGCTTCCCCCCTTTCCTTTGGCGGCGCCGGTTGCTTTGCCATACAATTCTGCCATACAGGAATTGGCGCTGACACCCTTGGACAAGGCCAGGCCGTGGTCACGGTAAGCGGTGATAAACGGATCGTCGGGCTTCGTGGCGGTCATGCATCCCGCAGCAATGGCCTCCTGCCCGATATAGGCGTGAAAGAAGCCCCGGATCTTGCCCTCCATCTTATATTTTTCCTCTGCCATCAGCTCAAACTGGCGTATGAGCTGCATCAGCTCATACCAGTACAGATAGGTCTCTTTTGAAAACTTGGTTGCCACTATGTTGAAAATTTAGGTTCGCTCCTGAGCCACCCGGCAGAACGGACCTGGGGTCCACCAGCCAAAGGCCCGGCATCGGATGTCCGGTGAGGCGGGCAATTTCCATTCAAAGCCCGCAAGCACCGGATCAGCGGGGGCAAATATACGGGGGAAAAAGCAATTTTTCTACAACAGCCCGTCGAACAAAAATTTACCCGGTTTGGGCAGTGGCTTTCTTGGCAGCATCTCAGCCCGCATAGCCGTATTATAGACAAATGCGGCCAGGATGGTGGCGGCCTGTTTCAGGTCATCGGGCAGCAGATGATCATAGGTATCCATATTGGAATGATGCGTACGGCTTTCATAGTCGACAGGGTCCTGTATGAACTGGAACCCCGGTATCCCAACGGCGTCGAAAGAAAGATGATCCGTAGACCCCGTGCTGTGCAAAGTCACCGTTGCCGCGCCAAGGTCCTTGAAGGGCTCCAGCCATTTGGTGAAGATCGGGGCCACCTTTTCATTGCCCTGGGCAAAGATCCCCCTTATTTTCCCCGTCCCGTTATCCAGGTTGTAATAGGCGGACACCTTCGCCTGCTCCGGCTTGAGTTTCATATCCACCGGGTCCCCGAAATGGTTCCTGACATATTGAAAAGAGCCGATCAGCCCCTGTTCTTCCCCATCCCACAGACTGATCCGGATGGTCCGCTTTGGACTTACGCCCAGCGTCTTCAGGATACGCACCGCCTCCATCGCCACGATACATCCCGCCCCATTGTCGGTAGCGCCCGTTGCGCTCTGCCAGGAGTCGAGATGACCGCCCAGCATGACCACTTCCGCCTTCAGGGTTGGGTCCGTGCCCGGGATCTCCGCGATCACATTATGCCCTTTCAGGTCATCCCCATATAATTTTGCCCGGATCTCCATTTCCACCTTCACGACAGTGCCTCCTTCCAGCAGCCGTTCCATCCGCAGATAATCCTCCTTGGCTACGATCAGGTCGGGCAGGGCCGGCTGGTCATCTTTACGGAAGCCGCCAAACCCATCCACGAAGACCGTGCCATCGCGCGCACCCCGGCTCATTTCGAGCGTGCCGAGTGCCCCGCTCTGCTGGATCATCTTTTTTACCTTCATGGACTTGATGATCGTGGGCAGAAAGAATTTCAGCATCTCGGGGGTCAGCATATAGGTATCCCCTATTCTGGCAAGCGCGCTGTCCGTCAGCCTGCTCGCATCCGGCTTGAACGCGCCTG
>DATHHO010000184.1:0-2082 GCA_035317125.1 Puia sp. | reverse complement strand
GTATGGCGTGCGGAGCCGGTCGCCGGAAAGGGATAAGGCCAGTCGCCGGAAGGTTGCAGAACCGGTCGCCGTGAGCGGGCACAGTCTATTGCGTGAGCGGGCGCAGCCTATTATTTAATATCAGGAAAAGGTAAAATTCCTATCTTCGCAGCCGCTAAACAAGCTCTTATCACATGATCAGCAGAAGAAATATCCGGGTAAAAGTGATGCAGACCCTGTATACCCTGGAAGCCCGGGAGCAAGAAGTGAAGCCTGGGGAGCCTGTCCGGATCTTACAAAAGCATTTTGACCAGACCCGTCAGCTGTTAACCTACCTTATTTATTTTATAACCGAAGTGGCCCGTTATGCCGAGACGGATTCAAGGGTGCGTTCTTCCAAACATCTCCCTTCCGAACAGGACATGAATGTCAATATCAAGCTGGCGGGGAATGAATATCTCTGGAAGATGCTGGAGGACCCTTCCCTGCAGAAGGCCTGGCAAACGGATAAGCCCCAGCTTGCCGAAAATAAGGAGCTGATCAAGAAGCTTTATCAGGAACTGGCCGCCACCGAAGAATATAATAAATATATAGCCGAGTCAGGAAGGGAGAAAAGATCGGAGAAAGAGATGCTGGAGCTGATCTTCAACGGCCTGATGCTCCCCAACGAACTTTTCGAGAACCATATCGAAGACCTGTTCACCAACTGGGACGACGATGTGGAAATGGTGAACCAGCTGCTGTCAGGCTATATCCATAAGCCCCAGTCGGTGAATTTCCAGGAGATCCTGAGCAAGGAAAAATGGGAATTCGCCAGAAGCCTGCTGATGACGGTTGTGGAAAAGAAAGAGGTGCTGATGGACCTTATCAAACCCAAGCTGAAGAACTGGGACGCCGACAGGATCGCCACCCTCGATATGATCCTGATGCAGATGGGCGTGGCCGAGTTCCTCTATTTCGAGACCATTCCCCCGAAGGTGACCATCAACGAATATATCGATCTGGCCAAAGATTACAGCACTCCGCAGAGCGGGCAGTTCATCAACGGCATCCTGGACAATATCCATAAGGACCTGGTCAGGGATGAAAAAATGCATAAAATTAATTTTAAGGCAAATCCGTAGGTTTGCAAAAATTATCAGGCATGCGATATTTACCCGTTTGTTTTCTTGTTGCAGCGTTGCTCGGAGGCTGCATGAACGATACGAAGAGCGGAGCAGGCGCCGCATCAGGTGCGGTCAACGACCCATCGAAGTTCACCAGCATTCAGTGGATCGACTCCGTCAAGGATTTCGGCAAGATCCAGGAGGGGCAGAAGCTGGAAGTATCTTTCCGTTTCAGGAACACCGGTGACAAGCCGCTGGTGATCGCGCATGTGCAGCCCAGCTGCGGGTGTACGGTGGCGGAGGAATCCAATGAAGCCGTAGCCCCGGGTGCGGAAGGACAGATCAAAGCCACCTTCAACAGCGAAGGGAAGGTGGGGACCAACCACAAGACGCTGACCGTAACGGCCAACACGAAGGGGACGCAGAACCATTCGCTGCAGTTCGTGGTCCAGGTGGAGAAGAAACCGTGATGCCCGGAGCCGGGATGCACTGGAAGAGTTGGGATGCAGTGAGGAGTCGGTGATACAGGGGAAAGAAGAAATAAAAATAACAAACAATAACATACATTATGACTCTATCAGTTGTTTTATTACAGGCAGGCGCCGGCGGCGGTGGTACTTTACAGTTAGTCCTGTTAGGCGGTATGATCCTGGTATTCTGGCTTTTTATGATACGTCCTCAGGCCAAGAAAGCCAAGCTGGCCAAGAAGTTCCAGGAAGATATGCAGAAGGGCGATAAGATCGTGACCATCGCTGGCATTCATGGCGCCGTGAACAAGGTGAACGAAGACGGAACGATCCAGATCGAGACCAGCCCCGGCAGCTACCTCAAGATCGAAAAGAGCGCTATCTCGATGGAATGGACGCAGAACCTCAACAAATCTGTAGCGACGGATAAGAAATAGTCCCCGTGGCGAAATAATCGGAATTGCCCGCATGGATCCCGGTCCACGGATACTGCGGGTATGACCGGGAAATTGAATTTATGCTAAGAATTG
>DATHHO010000183.1:0-12306 GCA_035317125.1 Puia sp. | reverse complement strand
GTATTATAAGTCCCGGACAATCCTGGAGCTGGGCACTTCCCTGGGTTTGTCGACGGCCTACCTGGCCGGCGGATGGAATGGATCAAAAGTAATCTCCATCGAAGGTTCCGCTGTAGTTGCAAAAGAGGCCGGCAAGAACTTCCGGTCGATGGGGCTGGAGAACATAGAACAGATCGTCGGCGACTTTGACCATACCCTTGCGGCGGCGATGGAAAGGATGGGCGGATCCCTGGATCTGGTATTTATCGATGGCAATCACAGACTGGAGCCCACGCTCCGCTATTTTAATCTCCTGACCGGACGCCTGTCCACCTCCTCCGTGATCGTGCTTGACGATATACACTGGAGCGAAGAAATGGAGCTGGCATGGGAAAGGATCAAAGAGGACCCGCGGGTGCTGCTGACCATAGATTTATTCTTTGTCGGTCTCGTTTTTTTCCGCGAAGAATTTAAGATAAAACAACATTTTACGATACGATTCTGACCGCATATGCTTGCCGGGTTTCGGGTTCTCCGTTACCGGATGATCAGGCGTTCTTTCTTTTCCCGATCTGCAGCGCCCATTTTTCGATCAGATTTACCAGGTCTTCTAACTGGACGGGCTTGCTCATATAGTCCTCCATACCCGAATTCAGGCATTGTTCCCGGTCTCCCTGCATCGCATTTGCGGTCAGGGCAATGATTACCGGTTGTTCCTTTGCGCGCATGCGGATAGCTATGGTGGCTTCCAGTCCGTCCATTTCCGGCATCTGGACATCCATCAGGATAAGGTCATAGTTTTTTTCTCTGGTAGCCTCCAGCGCTTCGAACCCGTTCTCCACCGCATCCGGCTCGTAACCGAGCTTATTGAGGATATGAATGATCAGTTTCTGGTTGATCGGGTTATCCTCGGCCACAAGGATATTCAGCGGATATTTCGTGGCCAGATTGGCGGACAGCAAATGTCTTGAAAGCTGCTTCAGCCTGAGCGAGATCCCGCCTTCCGGCTGTTTGAGCGCATTGCGGACGTGTTCGAACAATACTTGTTGCTTGACGGGCTTGGTCAGCACCGACCGGAACAGATCCGGCTCGTATTTGCCACGTTCATTGCCAACCGAACTTAACAGAATGATCGGGACCCTGGCGTATTTTTTCCGGATTGTCTCCGCGAGTACGATCCCATCCATCTCCGGCATCTGCAGGTCGCTGATCACGAGATCAAAATCCGGTCGCTGCGATAAGATAGCCAGCGCCTCCCTGCCGGACGTGGCCAGTGTGGGGGTTAATTTCCATTGCCGTAAAAGGTTCTGCAGAATATTCCGGTTGGTCAGGTTATCATCCACAACGAGCACCTCCTTGCGTTCCAGACCGGCCATATTGACATAGGACCTGATGGAGTCGCTGCTGGCTCTTGTGGGCAGGGTAAAAATAAAAGTTGTTCCTTTCCCCGGCTGGCTCGTCACCTCGATGACCCCTCCCATGAGGTGGATCAGTTTCTCGCTGATGACCAGGCCGAGGCCGGTACCCCCATATTTCCGGGTCGTGGACGAATCCACCTGGGAAAAGGCCTGGAACAAACGATCCACTTTGTCGGCCGGTATGCCGATACCGGTATCCTTTATCTCGAAGCTCAGAATTATTTCACCTCCTGTTCCCGCCGACGACAGATGAACGCTTACAAAGACTTCTCCCTTTTGCGTGAATTTGATGGCATTGCCGACGAGATTCATCAGGATCTGGCGGATCCGCATATCGTCACCGATTATTTTCGAAGGAACATTATGATCGATCTGGTAGACCAGGTCAAGTCCTGCCTGCCCGGCCTTTCCCGCAAAGACGTCCAGCACCTCTTCAATACAGGTCCGGAGGTCGAAGCTCTTCTGCTCAAGTTCCATTTTACAGGATTCGATCTTTGAAAAATCCAGGATATCATTGATCACATTCATCAGGGTCTCGCCGCAGTTCCGGATCGTGTCCGTATAATCTTCCTGTTCCTCGGTCAGGGTCGTTTCGGCCAGCAGGGAGGCCATTCCGAGCACCCCGTTCATAGGAGTCCGGATCTCATGGCTCATGGTAGCGAGAAAAACGCTTTTCGCGCGGTTGGCCTTTTCGGCTTCCAGCCTGGCCTTTTCCGCATCGCCGTTGGCCAGCTCCGCTTCCTGCCGCGCCTTTCGTTCTTCCGTGATAGAAATAGTCAGCTGTCCCGTTCGTTCCTGCACCTGAGTTTCCAGCTCGGTCCGCTGCGCTCTGATCTTGCCCGTCCTGACCCGGTAAACGCTGACCGCTCCTCCGGTGACCAGCAGAAGGGCCAATACCCTGAACCACCACGCCTGCCAGAAAGGAGGCGTTATGATCAGCTGGATAGCCGTGAAGCCGGGAGACCAGGTCCCGTCGTTATTCAATCCCCGGACTTTGAATATATATTTGCCCGCATCCAGATTGGTATAGGTTGCCGTCCTTCGCATGCCGATATAATTCCATTTCTTGTCAAACCCCTCCAGCATGTAAGCATATTGTTTTTTTTCAGGAGCGGTATAGTTTAAGGAAGCGAAGGCAAAAGAGATGACAGACTGCTTATAAGAAAGGGTTATTTCTTTTGTTTCCGTAATATCGCTGGTCAATGGGCCAGTTGCTTCCTGACCATCGGAGGCGGATACTTCTTTATTGAATATCTGGAAGCCCGTGACCAGCAGGGGCGGTTCGAAAGGATTGGCCCGGATACTGTCCGGGAAGAATTCGTTGAAGCCATTGATCCCGCCGAAATAGAGGGCGCCGGAAGGGCTTTTATAGGCTGAATGGGGTTTGAATTCGCTGGATTGCACGCCATCGGCTACCGAAAAGTTTGCGAAGGTCTTTTTCCGCGGATCGAACTTCGACAATCCATTGCCTGTGCTGACCCATATATAACCCTTGTCATCCTCAAGGATCCCGTAGATCACCTCATTGGGCAGGCCGTCTTTGGTACCATACACCGTAAACAGGCCTGTATGCCCGTCTATCCTGTTAAGTCCGGCGCAGGTGCAGATCCATATATTCCCCCGCTTGTCCTCGTATAAGGCATTTATGGAATTATTGCTCAGGCTGTTCCTGCCCGCATCATGTCTGAAATGCGTAAATATTTTTGTTTTTTTATCAAATCTGTCCACGCCTGATCCGCTGGTGCCGATCCAGAGCCATCCTTTCCGGTCACCCAGCAACGCATTGACATTATTGCTGACCAGGCTGTTCGGATCGTCCAGATCATGCTTGTACCGGATGAACCCCTTTTTGCCGGGATCGAACAGATTCAGTCCGCCGCCAAAGGAGCCTACCCAGATCGACTTATCCATATCTTCCGTAATGGCATATATATTATTACTACTAAGACTGGAACTGTCGGCGGGATCATTTTTATAATAGTGGAACCGGCTCCTCGTTTTATCGATCACCGTGATCCCATCCCCCCAGGTACCGGCCCACAAGTTCCTGTCCTTGTCTTCGTGCAGCGTCAGTACATAGTTCCCGCTGATGCTGTTCTTGTCGGCGGGATTATGCCTGAAATGCCTGAAGTCTCCTGTTTTACGATCCAGTAGTTCCAGCCCTCCGCCATCCGTCCCCACCCAAAGATTTTTCCCGGAGTCTTCGAACAGATCCAGCACATTGTTGTTGGCGAGGCTGTTGGGGGAGGATTGATGCATGTAATGGGTGAATTTATTGGCGTCACTGTTGTCTACGTCAATCCCGTTGCAAAACGTACCTACCCACATATTTCCCCGTCTGTCTTTATAAATGGAGCATATGGAATTGGAGGCAGGGCTTGAGTTGTCCACCGGATCATGAAGCAAGCTATGGAAGCTCTTGCTATCGGGGTTCAGGATGCTTATTCCTTCATTATCGGTGCCGGCCCAGAGATTCCCGTTGTTGTCTTCTTCCAGCGCCACTACATTATTCTGGGTCAGGCTGGTCTTATCGGCCGGATCGTTCTTATAATGATAAAATATATTCTGCTTCGGGTCCAGCAGGTCCAGCCCTGCATTCGTCCCGATCCAGATCCTCTGCCTGCTATCTTCAAAAACCTCCTGGACCATATTGCTGGCGATGGTCTTGCTGTCTTTTTCGTTATGCTGGAACCTGGTAAACCGATGGGAATTGCTGTCGAACAGATCAAGACCGCCACTGGAGGTACTGATCCAGACCCTGCGCCGGCTGTCCTCAAAAATGTGCTTTATGCTATTATCGCTGAGCGAATTACTGTCCCGTCCATAGGCATAGTTCGAGACCTCGCCCGTGACGGGGTTCAGGATATCCAGCCCTCCTTCATTGGTGCCGATCCATAAATTTCCATGGCAATCCAGCATCAGGCAATTGATAAAATGATCTGTAAGGCCTTTTTTGCTTTTTTTGTCCTCGTTATAGTGCGTGAACAGGTCTTTTTGCCGGTCCAGCCTGTTGAGCCCGCCTCCGGAGGTGCCAATCCAAAGCTCCCCGCTGCTTCCTTCGACCATGCTGGTAATATTGTTGTTGCCGATGCTGCTGGGATCATCCGTTATATTCTTGTACACTTTAAAATCGTAACCATCGTATCTGTTGAGCCCGTCCCGGGTGCCGAACCACATGAATCCGCGGCTGTCCTGCAGGATGCAGTTGACATTATTTTGAGAAAGACCTTGTTCCTTCCCGAGATGGCTGAAGTTCATGGCCTGCCGTTGTGAAAAAACTACGTGGCCTGCGCCAAGCAGTAAGATCAGAAGAAGACTCCGAAGGATAAAAAGAAACAAATAATTCCTGGACATACGGGATTAAATTAGATTTTAAATGTTATCGTGGCGAGCGATCCTTTCCCGGGACCTTCGCTGGTGAGCGTGATCAGACCTGCATGGCTTTCCATGATCTCCCGGCAACTGTATAGGGAGGCGCCCCTGCCGGAAGGTTTGTTGCTGAATCCCCGCACAAAAAGTTGTGCGGCGGTGGTCTCGTCGAATCCGGCTCCACTGTCGCGTATGCTTAATATCAGCGTATCCTCCCGCTGCTGTAACTTTATGGTAATGGTCTTTTCCCCATCCTGCATCCCGATGGCCTCCATGCTGTTCTTAAGCAGGTTCAGCAGGACCTGCATGAGTTTGGTACGGTCGCCTTTGATCGTTGGCAGATCTTCCGGCATATCCAGCAAAACGGCGATCCCTTTCTGATCTGCGGAGGAAAAAAGCATCGAAAGACAATCGTTGACGATGCTGCGAAGATTTACCGGTGTCCTTTCCTGTATATCGCGGCTGGTCATATATTGCCGCTGGATACTGAGGATCTCCTGGATATGTGAAATGGTGTTCAGTTGTTCCGTTATGGTCTTGCGGATCTGATCCTGGTTGACGAGCTGGGTTTCGGCTATGCCATTCAGCATTTTTACAACGGCGTCTGCTTTGGCCTCACCGATGGCGGTTGCCATTGCTGGTTGATTTCCTTCAAAAAATCCGGCCAGGTTTCGCAGGTTCTCGGGTTTGTCCTGGTCCAGCATGCGCCTGACACGGGTCATGTAGGAGCCGAAACCTACAATGGCATTGCCTATATCATGAAGGACATCCGAAGCCATCTCGAATTTCCCCTGCCTTACCGCCTTGTCCAGTATGGCGACCTGTTCCTCCAACCCTTTTTTCTGGGCGCTTACGATTCCCATACGGATCCGGTAAAAGGCTATGATGCTCCCCGAGATGATCAGGATGACCGACAGCCTGAACCACCAGGTCATCCAGAACGGCGGCGTAATGGTAAGCTGAAGGCTGCTGATAGCCGGCGACCAGCTGCCATCATTGTTCAGACCCTTTACTTCGAAGACATATTTTCCCGGGTCCAGGTTGGTATAGGTAGCCGTTCGGCGGATATCGATATTATTCCATTTTTTGTCAAACCCGACAAGCCGGTATGCATACTGCTTCTTTTCCACACTGGTGTAGTTCAGCGAGGCAAAGCCGAATGAAATAACGGATTGTTTGTAGGAGATCGTTATTTCTTTTGTTTCGGTGATATCTTTTTTTAAGGTATTGCCGGCCGCTCCATCATCCGAAATAGCTACTTCTTTATTAAACACCTGAAAATTGGTGAATACGAGAGGAGGAACAAAGGGATTATCTTTTATACTGTCCGGATAGAATTCATTAAAGCCATTGCTTCCGCCAAAATACATGGCCCCGGAAGAACTTAAAAAGTTGGAATGGGCTTTGAATTCGTTGGATTGGAGTCCATCGGCGACGGAGAAATTCTTGAAGACCCCGGTTTTGGGATTAAACCTCGAGATGCCTTTGTTCGTGCTGATCCATAAATTGTTTTTATCATCCTCCAGGATACCAAAGATCATGGCATTCGGAAGACCGTCGCTGGTCGACCAGGCCGAAAAATGTCCGGTTTTCCTGTCCAGCAGGTTCAGCCCGTCTGCGGTTCCGATCCAGATATTTCCTTGTTTGTCTTCGTGAAGACAGTTGATGGAATTATTGCTGATGCTGTTCTTTTTATCATCGTGCTGATAACGGGTGAACCTATTCTTCTGCTTGTCGAAGAGGTTCAGCCCTTTGTCAAAGGTTCCGATCCACAGTTGATCTTTGCTGTCGCAGAATAACAAATGGATCCTGTCGCTGCTAAGGCTGTTGGAGTTTGTCGCATCGTGTTTAAAATGACGGAAGGAACTTGTTTTACGATCGTAAAGATTCAGCCCATCTCCGTAGGTACCCACCCACATGTTGCGCTCCCGGTCCTCCGCAAAACCCCATATGTTATTGTCGCTTATGCTGGTCGTGTCATCCGGATCATTTTTGAACTGCGTCAGTGCATTTCTTGCCCGGTTGAAGATGGTGATCCCGCCACCCCAGGTGCCCATCCAGAGATCGCCCTGGCTATCCTCGGTGATCCGCAGCACATAATCCCCGCAAATGCTTTTGGCGTTGCCCGGCTGGTGTTTATAATGGACGAACTCGCCCGTCTTTCTGTCAAACTGATTGAGCCCGCCACCATCCGTCCCTAACCACAAAACTCCCTGTGAGTCTTCGAAGATGGCCAGAACATGGTTGTCACTGAGGCTGTTGGGAAAGGAGTTGTGTTTATAATGGATAAATTTATTGGCCGCCTGATTAAATACATCGATGCCTCCGCTGTAGGATCCTATCCACATGGTTCCCTGCGCATCTTTATAAAAAGAATAGATGGAATTGTCCCCAAGACTTGTATTATCCATGTCATCGTGACGATAGGTGTGAAAGATCTCCTTTTCAGGGTCCAGGATACTTATCCCGCCGTTTTCGGTTCCGATCCACAGGTTGCCACGGGTGTCTTCGCAGATCACCATGACGACATTGTGGGTCAGACTGTTGCTGTTATGAGGATCGTTCTTAAAATGGCGGAATGACTTGTGTACGGGGTCAAACTGGTCCAGACCGCCGCCTCTTGTGCCGATCCAAAGACGATGATGGCTGTCTTCAAAGGTTTTCCACACGATGTTGCTGGCGAGGGATGCAGCATTCTTTTCATCGTGTTGGAACCGGGTAAAGCGATGGGTAGTTCTGTCAAATAAGTTCAGACCTCCGTTAAAGGTACTGATCCACAAACGGGAGCGGCTGTCTTCGAAAATATGCGTAACATCGTTATCGCTCAGACTGCTGGGATTTTTGGGGTCATAGGCATAGTTGGTAAACAGGCCGTTGGCGGGGTTCAGGATGTCCAGACCGCCTCCATCGGTGCCGATCCATATATTACCTTCTTTGTCCCTCATCAGTTTGTTCACGACGTCATTGGAGAGACTGCCGGTATTTTTGGCATCGTGCCGGTAGTGACTGAAGCGGTCTTTTTCCCGGTCATATCTGTTCAACCCACCTCCCCAGGTGGCGATCCAGAGGTCGCCCCTGCTGTCTTCGATAATATCCGTGATGTAGTTGTTGCTGATGCTTCCGGGCTCACCGGCGATATTTTTATAGATCCGGAATTCATAGCCATTATATTTGTTCAGGCCATCTCTTGTCCCGAACCACATAAACCCGCGGCTGTCTTTCAGAATGCAGGTAACATTACTTTGCGACAGACCCTGGTCCGTTCCCAGGTGTTGGAATTTTATATGCTGCTGCTGGGCGCCGGCGGTTATGGCGGCGGTCTGGAGCATGACCAGCAAGAGAAAACGAACGATATGACAAGGATCGGACATTTTGTGTTTAAATTTTAAATTTTACGGTAGCAATCGCACCTTTACCCAGGCCCTCGCTGCTGAGATCGATGGAGCCGGTGTGGCTTTCTACGATTGCCCGGCAATTATAGAGTCCGAGGCCAGCGCCCGATTCCTTTGTGGTAAAACCCTTTTCAAAAAGCCGCCTGCCGGTCTTTTCGCAAAACCCCTTGCCACTATCCTTCACCTGCAGGAGCAGCAGGTTATTGCTTGTCTGTGCCTTGAACGAAATCGTCTTTTCCTCCGCAGTCTGACCGATCGCCTCCAGACTGTTCTTAAGAATGCTGAGTATGACCTGCATCAGTCTGGTACGGTCCCCCCTGATCGCCGGCAGTTCGTCCGGGATATCTATGGTAATGTCGATAGCGTTTTTTTCAAGAGACGCAAAGAGCATGGACAGACTGTCGTTTATGATATTTCTGAGGTTCACCAGCTTCCTTTCCTTTGTTTCCTGGCCCATGATATACTGGCGCTGGATATTCAGGATCTCCTGGATCTGCGCAATAATCTGTAGTTGCGATGTAACGGAATTTTGCACTTCTTCCTGATCGGCTTTCTGGCTTTTTGCGATCCCGCTTAGCATGCTGACTACGGCTCCTGCCTTGGATACGCCGATAGCGCCCGATACGGCTTCCTTTTGCTCTTCAAAAAAATCGGCGAGGTTCTGAAGATTTTCCGGGCCATCCTTCTCCTGAAGTCGCCGGACGCGGGTCAGGTAGGATCCGAATCCCACCATCGCGTTCCCGATATCATGCAATACGTCGGAAGCCATTTCGAACTTACCCTGCGCTACGGCCTTATCGAGTACGGCCGCCTGTTGCTCCTGCTCCTTTTTCTGGGCATCGGCTGCGAGCCGTGCATCTTCTTGTAACCTTCCCATTTCGATGATCTGGCCGATCTGGATCTCGCTATATTTCTTTAGCTGGTAGGCCCAAAGCCCGCAGGTAAAGAAGATGACGGCGGAAAGTAAAATATGTATGACAAAGGACTGTAGGGCGAAATAATCCAGTTGTGTAAAATAGATTTTGTTGAAACCAATATTCTGCAGATAGCCCAGGCTGGCATGATGAACCAGTACGAGCACCAGCATCGGGATCTGCAATTTCCAGTTCTGATAGGTAATGAGTATGGCGCTCCCGATAAAGGCAAAGAAATGCATTTCGAACAACCCGTGCATCTGGTAGATATACTGGGCCATGAATATGGCGAGCACGGCGCTCAGTACATACTGGTAGAGTTCCGAATCGGGAAGGGCGATCTTGACGGAGTAGTAGGCGGTAAGAGAGAGCCCTCCGACCCCAACGGCGATCAGCCAGGTATCAAAGAAGAAGGCAAGCGCCACGCCGGTCAGGAAAAAGCCGGTGAGGAAATAATTCATCAGATTGTCGGACCTTTGCTTGACGGCCAGCCTGAATGCGGCGGTATGCAACCGTTGGCTGGCGTAGTCCGCGATCCCCGGATTTCCTGTTGATTGTGAGGGGCTGGGTTTTTTTATGTTGTCTTTCATTTCTTACAATTGGGCAATTGACATCCATAAGCCTTCAGTGCATACCGGTCGAAAACGATATCCGCATGCTGATGCAGCAGCGAATCCAGCGCCATCCTCGCATATTCGCTTTTTTTGTCGGAGCAGTACCGGCTCCGGTTATAGTTGCCACGGTAAAATAACTTGTGCGACGCGTCGATGATCACCGCCTGTGGGGTGGAATAAACTCCACAGGAAACAGCGATGGCCGTATCGAACAGTACGGGGACCTTTGTTTCGAATTTTTCCTGGATATCTTTAACGGTGTAGGATTCTTTGCTCATGACCACGATCATAAAATTCGCATCCTTTCCATATTGCGTTACCAGCGTTTTGAAGTGCGCGATATTGAATCTGGAGCAAGGGCAGTCCGGATTAAAAAAATGAAGGAACAGCGGTTTCTGATTGCCTGTATTCAACCGGGCTCCCAGGTCGATCATCTGACCGGGATTTACCGGCTTATACCCGGCGGGAACCGGGGTCGGCAAACTATAGACCCATTCGTTCCGCCAGAACAAAGCGGATACGGCGGCGAATAGCAGTACCAGCCAGACGATCACTATCTTTTTTTTCATGCTGTCATTTTTCTATTGTGCTGGCAAAGCGATGGTGAACAGAGCGCCATTATTGTTCTCTACTCTGATATCTCCGCCGTGCGCCGTAATATATTGTTTGACGATGGCCAGTCCGAGGCCCGTCCCATTACTTTTCTGACTGGTGATAAAGGGTTCAAAAAGGGTCTTTATAATCTCCTGTGGAATGCCCTGACCATTGTCCCGGATGGTGATCAACACTTGTTTGCGGGATGGTCCCATCGCCGCAGTAATGTCGATGCGGGGTTCGGGGACCTTATGATCGATAAGCGCATCGATGGCATTGTTCACGAGGTTCATGACAGATCTCTTAAGCTTGCTTTCATCACCCGGGATCATGAGTCCGGATGGGATCGTCTTATGAATGGTAACTTGTCCATTGCCATTTCTGGCTTCCGCCAGTTTGATGCCATCCTCGATGACCCTGGCAAGGTCTACGGGTGATTTCTTTACCGGCGTCTCTTTGATAAAATCCAGAAAGTCTTCGAAGATCTCGGAAGCCTGGATCGCACACTGATCGATAAGGTTAAGATACTCGTTGTCCGGAAGGTCCTCCCGCATGAGGTCGGTCAGCACCTTGATATTCTTAACCGGCGAGCGCAGGTCATGCATCATCATGCTGACCGCATTTCCCACGGCGGATAATTTTTCTTTTTGCAGCAGCTTTTCCCGTAATTCGGCATTGCGGATGGCTTTGGCCGCATTCAGTACGAATAGTTTCAGGAGGTACAACTTTTCTGTCTTCAGCTTTTCATCCTTTTTCAGGACGGCGAAAACGGTATAGTTATCCAGTCGGGCAAGGACGACCTCATCCATCTGCATGACTTCTCCGTCCGCTATATTGGCGGCTTTTACCCCTTCAAGCAATTCTTTCAGATTTATCTTTGTCTCGATAGCCCCGAGAGAGAATATCTTTTCATAGACATTATTATCGTGCAGTTTCCCCAGCAAGGCCATATCCGTTTCAACATAGGTTGCCAGTTGGTCGAGTACGTTCTGCAATAAGGGATTGAGCTGATGTTCGTCGAGGCTGATGGTAGAAATAGCCTCGATCAGCTTTTCAAGGTTGCGGAGTTTGTTATAATCCGACACGGCCTTGGTAGCCAGTTGGGTGATCTCTTCCGAGGCATAGGGTTTGCAATGGTACCCGACGTTCTGTCCGGCGCGCGCGATGATATCGTCGATCGACCTGTCGCTGAATGCCGTCACGAATATGATCTCCGCCTTGCTGTCATATTTTCTGATCTGGACTGCGGTTTCCATTCCATCCCATCCGGGCATACGCATGTCGAGGAAAATAACGGCATATGGCTTTCCTTCTGCCACAGATTTCTTGACCAGTTCCACGCCTTCCATACCATTGGAGGCTTTGTGAACGATGAAATTCGGAATATTGTTGATCCGGGGCGTCAGCAGGGACGGGTTGGGGCTGTCAAACAATATACTGGCCGCCTGGCCCACGCTGTCGCTTTCCGGTGTGCTTTTCCTCGGGACCAGAATCTCTTCGATGTTGTCTCTGACCATTTCTTCATCATCGATAACCAGAACAGCGGCATTGACGGCTTCTTTCATAATTTGAATTTTTTATATATTTTTTTACTGTTTGCACTTTATTTTGATCGTCGTAAGCGCTCCCTTCCCCGGGCCCTCGCTGCTGATGCTGATCGTGCCCGAATGATTTTCTATGATCGTCTTGCAGTTGCTCAATCCCAGACCCGTTCCAGAGGACTTGGTGGTGAAGCCCCTCTCGAACAATCTGTCACCCGTAACTTTGTCAAATCCGATGCCGCTGTCCTGTAATTCAAGGACCAGCAGGTCATCCTGCCTGGACATGCGGATGGAAATGGTTTTTTCCACGACATTCATGTCGATGGCTTCAATGCTGTTCTTGATGAGGTTCAGGATAACCTGCATGAGTTTGGTGCTCTCGCCTTCTATGAACGGCAGGTCAGCGGGAATGTCCAGGGTGACCCGGATTGCTCTTTTGTCAATCGAGGCGAAAAGCATGGAGAGACAATCCCGGACAATACCCG
>DATHHO010000182.1:0-8642 GCA_035317125.1 Puia sp. | reverse complement strand
CTACCATCAAATCCGACAATAACAGCCATAATTTCAAGGCCGGGCTGGATTATTTCGTCAATAAAAAAACGACTATCGGAATGATCGTAAATGGGACATTCTCCGATAACAACCTGCAAACCAAAAGCAGCACGCCAATATCCTACATCCCGACCGGACAGGTGGACCGGATCCTGGAAGCCAATAACCGGAGCAAGGGCAGACGGGATAACGGTAATCTGAACCTTAATTACCGGTACGCGGACACCAGCGGCCATGAATGGACTATGGACGGGGATTATGGGATCTACCGCATAAAGAGCGACCAGCTGCAGCCAAACGCCTATTTCGATCCGGCCGGCAATCCACTGTACAGCCTCGTATATAATATGCTGGCGCCTACCGATATCGATATCTATAGTTTCAAAACGGACTATGCGCAGAACTTCAAAAAAGGAAGGCTGGAATTGGGGGCCAAGACCTCCTATGTGACAAGCGGGAATGATTTCCAGCAGTTCAATGTATTCACCGGCAATGCAAAGGTCCAGGACACCCTGCATAGCAATAATTTTAATTACAAGGAGAATATCAATGCCGTTTATGCGAATTATAACAGGCCCTTTAAAGGCTGGACGATCCAGGCAGGTCTGCGGGTAGAGAACACCAATGCCAAAGGCGTCTCCACCGGTTACAAGCTCGAGAACGCGAACTATATGACCTATGATTCCGGTTTCGACCGTCATTATACAAATTTCTTCCCCAGCGGAGCGGTCACATACAACAAGAACCCGATGAAACAGGTGACCCTTACCTATAGCCGGCGGATAGACCGTCCCGCATACCAGGACCTGAATCCATTCGAGTTCAAGCTGGATGAATATACTTTCCAGAAAGGGAATACGCAGCTGCGTCCGCAGTACACCAACAGCATCGGGCTTACCTATATGTATAAATATAAGCTGACCACCACGCTGAATTACAGCCATGTCAACGATGTGTTCACCCAGCTTGTCGACACTGTCGACAGGTCAAGGGCTTTTATTTCCAAAAAGAACCTGGCGACCCAGGATATTGCCAGCCTCAATATCAGCTATCCTTTCCAGTACAAATGGTACAGTGTTTTTGCCAACGCGAATACCTATTATTCGATCTACAAGGCCAATTTCGGGACCGGCAGAACGGTCAATGTGAACGTATTCGCCGTCAATATTTTTGCACAGCAGACGGCGAGGCTTGGTCATGGATGGACGGGCGAGATCAGCGGTTTCTATAATTCCCCTTCGGTCTACCAGGGTACTTTCAAGACCCGGACCATCTGGAGTATCGACGGAGGTCTTTCAAAGACCGTGATGAAAAACAAAGGAACGGTGAAAGCCTCCCTCAGCGATATTTTCAATACCCTGCACTTCACCTCGACCAGCGATTTTGCCGGGCAGTTCATCAGGGCCAGCGGGAATTTCGAAAGCCGTCAGTTCAAACTGTATTTCACCTATCGTTTTGGGAACACGCAGGTAAAAGCAGCCCGTCAGCGAAAGACTGGGGCGGAAGAGGAAGGCAAACGCGTAGGCAGCCAGGGCGGAGGATTGGGTAATAATTGATCCATCCGGCGGGCCGAAGGGGTAATAAGGGATAATAGCCCTAAATTTGCTCCCCACAAACCGATTATGCAAGCTATCACGGAAGAAATCAGGCAATTGTTCCATTCCTATGATCCGTCACCGGTCACCCGGATGGAAAAGATACCGCAATCAGGAAGCAACCGCGTCTATTTCCGTCTCGAGACGGCCGGTCGCTCCTGTATCGCGACCTATAACGATAATATCAGGGAGAACAGGACCTTTATACATTTCAGCCGCCATTTCCGCAATAGCGGCTGTCCTGTGCCCGGGATCTTTGCGATCAATGAGAGCAATACGATCTACCTGCAGGAAGATTTCGGGGACAGGTCATTGCTGGGAGAGCTCGAAAGCCAGGGCCACGATGACTATGTATATGGGCTGTTTCAGAAGAGCCTCAAAGAGTTGGCGCATCTGCAGATCGCAGGCGATCATCAGCTGGATTATTCCTGGTGCCTCACATCAAGGGAATTCGGCAAGCAGGCGATCCTCAGCGACCTCCTGTACTTCAAATATTATTTTCTGGATACGCTGCAGATCCCCTATGATAAAGAAAAGCTGATCGATGATTTTGAGGCCCTCAGCAATTATCTTACGCATGTGGATCACAAGTATTTCATGTTCCGGGACTTCCAGAGCCGGAATATCATGATCCGCGAAGACGGGGTGCATTTCATCGATTTTCAGGGCGGTATGAAAGGTGCGCTGCAATATGATGTCGCCTCCCTGCTATGGCAGGCAAAGGCGGAACTGCCGGACCAATGGAAGGACGATCTGCTGGACTACTATATGAATTGTGTCGAGGAGATCCTGAAGAAAAAGATAGACAAAGGAAGGTTTACCAGCCAGTACAACGGCTATGTGATGATCCGGCTCCTGCAGGTACTGGGCGCTTACGGATTCCGCGGGCTGTTCGAACGTAAGGCGCATTTTCTGACCAGCATTCCGCTGGCCCTGCGCAATTTAAAGTCATTCCTCAACCATAAGCACGTCGGCATCGTGTTGCCGGAATTCGAGCGGTTGCTTGGTCTGATCATCGAAGAAGAAGTGATCCATCGCTTCGAGCCCCTGCGCGCGGACGAGACCACACCACTCATAGTCAGGATCAACAGCTTTTCGTACAAGCAGGGTATACCGGAAGATGACAGCGGCCATGGAGGAGGCTTCGTATTCGACTGCCGGGGTATCCTGAACCCAGGCCGGATCGATGAGTTCAAACATCTTACCGGGCGCGACAAGACAGTAAAAGATTATCTGGAACAACAGACCCGGATGCCCGATTTCCTGAACAGCGTCTATAATATCGTCGACATATCCGTCGAAGATTTTATAAAAAGGGGTTTCAAAGACCTTTCGGTCGGTTTTGGATGCACGGGTGGTCAGCATCGCAGCGTATATGCGGCGGACGCGCTGACCCGCCACCTTAGAAATAAATTCAATGTCAAGATAGACCTCCATCATGTCGAGCAGGAAAAAAAGAACTGGATAAACTAGCGGCGGAACGGATCCTTTAAATGAACTGTGATGTATTACGTAGTCTATGGAGTGTTGTACGGGTTGTCCCTGATCCCCATGTGGTTGTTGTACCCGCTCGCCGATGGCCTGGCCTTTCTGCTCTATCATGTTATCCGCTACCGGAGGGATATTGTCATGGCCAATCTCCTGATCGCCTTTCCGGAAAGGACGGAGGCGGAACGCATCCGCATCGCCAAAGATTTTTATCGGAATTTCGTCGATAATTTTATCGAAACGCTGAAGCTGGTCTCTGCAAGCCGCTCGTACATTACCAAACATTTTGTCATCGACAACCCGGAATTACTGGAAGAACATTATCGCAGCGGCCGCAAATGCCAGTTGCACCTCGGGCATATCTTCAACTGGGAGATAGCAAACGTGGCCATGCCATTCTTTACCCCTTATACGTTTATCGTCGTGTACATGCCCGTTGAAAATAAAATATTCAACCGGATCTCGATGAACCTGCGCCGGCGGACAGGCACCATTCTGCTGCCCGCTACCAACATGAGCAAAGCGATCATACCCTACCGGAACTCGCAATATATGCTGACCCTCGTGGCCGATCAGGCGCCCGGGAATTTCGACAAAGGGTATTGGCTGAACTTTTTCGGACGGCCCACGCCATTTGTCCGGGGCCCCGAACGGGGAGCGCGCATTGCGGATATACCCGTCGTATTCGTCCGGCTGTACAAGACCCGGAGAGGTTATTACAGGGCCCAGCTTTCCAGAGGGGCCGATAATCCGGCGCAATTACCCGAGGGAGAGCTGACCCTCAGGTACGCCAGGTTCCTCGAGGATGCCATCCGGCAGGAGCCCGGCAGCTGGCTCTGGAGCCATAAAAGGTGGAAGAATGAGTGGAAGGAGGAATATCGTAGATTGTGGCTCGAATAAAAATCCCATGTACTACTTTTTTTACGGATTGCTTTACCTGGTATCCCTTCTTCCCATGCGTGTGCTCTATCTTTTATCGGATGGCATTTACGGACTGTTGTATTACGTATTTGGGTACCGGAAGGAAGTGGTGATGGGCAACCTGCTCCTGGCCTTTCCCGACCTGACGGAGGGTGAGCGTATACGGATCGCCAAAAAATTCTATCACAATTTTATCGATTCTTTCATCGAGGTGATCAAGCTGGTCTCGGCAAGCGAGGCCTTTCTGCAAAAAAGATTTACGGTAGACCTGGGGGAGCTGAACGAAGTATACAAGACCGGGAAAAGCTGCCAGATGCATCTGGGTCATACCTTTAACTGGGAATGGGGCCAGCTCGTGCTCACCAGGCTGACGGGTTATAAGATCCTCGTCGTATACATGCCCATCAGCAATGCTATTTTAGAAAAACTTTTCTATAAGCTGCGCACCCGCAGCGGCAATGCATTCTTACCCGCCACCAGCATGCGCGAGGCCATCTGTCCGTATCTGGAAAGCCAGTATTTATTAGGGCTGGTCGCCGACCAGAACCCGGGCAACCCGGGGACCTCCTACTGGGTGAATTTCTTCGGCCGCCCAACGCCTTTTGTCAGCGGCCCCGAAAAGGGAGCAAGAGCGGCGGGGCTGCCGGTGATGTTCGCCAGTATCGAAAAGCCGCGGCGGGGCCATTATCACGCAAAAGTGAGCCTCGGCTCTCCCGATGCAAGCCTGCTGCCGGAAGGAGAGCTGACCCGTCAATACGTACGCTATCTGGAGACCGTCATCCGACGCAATCCCGATATGTGGCTCTGGAGCCACCGGCGATGGAAACACGCGTGGAAAGAAGAGTATAAAGACATGTGGGTCGATACGGGAAAAGAGTGAATTAACGGGATTAAATAGGGTGGTTTCCCTTGACAGACTCTTATTAATTTGGGTTGATCACCACCACCATTAAAACCCTGAATCATGACAAAATCAACCCACAACCTGACTGATGCGGATGGCGGCAGCAGGATCCCGCAAAGCGTCGCTCAGCAACTGATCGAAACCTACAAAACGGAAGAAGGATGGGCCGATAACAAGACCCGGGCCGTCTGGTTCTCCGCGGCAAATTTTACCGATATCCTTGCCCTTATCAGCGAGAACAGCGGAGACGGGGCGAGGATCTATTTCGGGAAATATCCCGGGAATGCAGATATTCCCGGAACACCCGATCCGAGCGATAAAGGAATGGTAACCCTTGTATTCATCCCTACCCTGGCTACCGCCTCCGGCGGCCACCAGGACCTTTTCCCCGCAACGCCACCCGTAAGCGTGGCGGTAGCGGCAAGGAATGGGGAGGATTATCAGGGATATAATCACGGAGACTTATGTCCACCCTGCTGATGATGTCACTATCTGCCCATAATTACTTCGAAATCGGCGCGCTGACCGCAAGCGTTCTGGTCTATGCCAGACTGAGGGGAACGGCTTTCCGGCTGTTCCCCTTTTTTCTTTTTTTTATCGTCGTGGTAGAGCTGACCGGAAGATATATGAGGATTGTATTAAAAGAGCACAATGGCTGGGTCTACAATATCGGCACCACCGCAGAATTTATTTTCTACGCCTATATTTTCGGAAAGGCACTGCAAAATAAAATATACAAGAGGCTTGCCTCCCAGTTCATGCTCTTCTATCCGCTGGCCGTGCTCCTGAACCTGACCTTCATCCAGGGGTTTCTTAATTTTCACTCTTACACCATGGTCCTGGGCTCTTTCTTCATGATCATCTTCTGCTGCCTTTTCTTTTATGAAGTATTCCTCAACCCGCTGAAACTGGAACTCCACCGGGAGCCCATGTTCTGGATCAGCACCGGGATCCTTTTCTTCTATCTCGGGGACTTCTCGTATAATTTATGGTATCCGATCCTTACCAGGTATGGGTTGGATGCGGGCAGAAATCTCTTCCTTTCTATTAATAATAATCTTAATTTGGTCCTTTATACCTGCTTTATAATTGCGTTCTTATGCCAAAGGAGTCCTCGGAGATCATTGTCACCATAATCGCAGGAACGATCACCTTATTGCTGCTGGGCGCTTTTATCATATCCTTTCTCTTTCTTTACCGGCGACGTCATCACCGCTATCTCCAGGAAAAACAACAGCTCAAGCTCTCCTATGAAGGGGAATTGCTCAAAACCCGGCTGGAGATCCAGGAACAGACCTTCAAACATATTTCCCAGGAGATCCATGACAATATAGGTCAGGTGCTCAGCCTGGCTAAGCTCAATATCGCCACGATGGATATATCCCAGACGGCCAGTCTGGAACAAAAGATCGGCGACTCCAAAAAGCTGGTCAGCAAGGCCATTCTCGACCTCAGGAACCTCTCCCACGGGCTCAGCACGGATTATATTACCGACCAGGGGCTGGCCAAAGCGATAGGGCATGAGCTGGAAATGATCAAAAAATCCGGGAATTACGAAACGGTGCTGGAGATGGAAGGAACGCCATACTACCTTGATAAACAGAATGAACTGATCATTTACCGCATCATGCAGGAAGTATTGAACAATATCATTAAACATGCGTCGGCTCAAAAAATAATAATATATTTACTCTACGGGCAATCAACATTTACACTGAGTATAACGGATAATGGGAAAGGATTTGATCTTACTCCTCTGAATGAGAATACTTCATCATCGGGTCTGGGCATCCGGAATATGCATAGCCGGGCCCAGCTTATCGGCGCAGGATTTCTGATTAGCAGCACACTTGGAAAAGGAACAAGCGTCAGGGTCACCGTACCCGTAAGCGCTGCCACTTCCTGATCCAAAACCTGAACTGAACCTAAACCTGAACCGAAATGAATAATTTCAAACCTGCAGTAGCGCTGGTGGATGACCATGTGCTGCTTAGAAACGGGCTGGCTGGCCTTATCCGAAGTTTTGGCGAATACGCCATTCTTTTCGAAGCTCATAATGGCACGGATTTTATCAGGCAATTGAAGCCGCGGTACCTGCCCGAGCTGGTCCTGCTGGATATCAATATGCCTGAAATGGACGGGTACGAAACAGCCCTGTGGCTGAAACGCAATTTTCCGGAAGTAAAGATCCTCGCGCTGTCCATGTATGACACGGACAACTCCATTATCCGTATGCTGAAGAATGGAGCAAAGGGATTTATCCTGAAAGACATAGAACCCTGCGAGCTGAAGATCGCGCTGGACTCCGTTATCCGGAAAGGGTTCTATTATTCCGAAATGGTGACGGGCAAGCTCATTCACACCATCAACAGTCTGGATGAACCGGAGCAGAAGGTCCGCCATCTCCTCACGCTGAACGAAAGGGAAATAGAATTTTTAAAGATGGTATGCACCGAGCTCACGTACAAGGAGATTGCCGATCAGATGTACCTCAGCCCGCGGACGATCGATGGTTACCGTGATTCGCTGTTCGAAAAATTAAATGTAAAAACAAGGGTGGGCCTGGTATTGTATGCGATCCGGAATGGGGTCGTGAGTATCTAAGATCCGGGGCGCGGACATCGGCGATCGGCCGGCGGCTAATTCAGCACGCTTTTTTCCCTGATGATCTCGATGCCGGGCTGTTCCTGGATCTTGGTCCATCCGCCCGCCACATTACGCAGATTGTGGATACCCTGCCGCTTGAGGAGCGAAGCGGCTATTATACTCCGGTAGCCTCCGCCGCAATGCAGGTAGATATTCTGATGGTCCTCGAAATTCGCCATGTTGCCGGGATCCATCAGGTCATTCAATGGAAGGTTGATCGCGTCTTTGATATGACCGTCTGCAAATTCCGCTTCGCGGCGTACATCCACGATCACCATATGCTCGTCAAATGGAATATCCATGGCCAGCTCATCCGTCTCCACGTCGATGATCAGATCGATGGGACCTCCTTCTTCTTTCCATTTTTCAAAACCTCCTTCCAGATATCCTTTCATCCTGTCAAAGCCCACTCTGGCCAGCCGCACAACGCTCTCTTTCTCTTCGCCGGGCGTGGTGACCAATATGATGGACTTGTCAAAAGGCAGCAGACTGCCCGCCCATTCGGCAAATCGTCCATCCAGCCCGATGCTGATGGCGCCGGGGATGAACCCCTCCAGAAAAGTGGTCGCTTTTCTCGTATCCAGTAAGATTACGCCATCCTCCTCCATGATCTCGCTGAATGCGGCCATGTCCAGTGGTTTAAGCCCATTCTGCAGAACGCCTTCCAGGCTTTCGTATCCTTCCTTGTTGATCCGGGCGTTGATAGGGAAATATAAGGGCGGCTCGTCCAGACCGTGCGTAACGGCTTTTATAAACTCTTCCTTGCTCTGTTCCTTTAATGCATAGTTACCCTGCTTTTCCTCCGCGATGGTGCTATAGGTATTCGGGCCCAGGTTCTTGCCGCAGCTGCTGCCGGGTCCATGAGCAGGGTAGATGATCACCTCATCGGGCAGCGTTGCGATCTTCGTGCGGAGAGAATCATAAAGCATGGAGGCCAGCTCTTCCTTTGTCAGATGACCGCTGCTGAGATCGGGCCTTCCCACGTCCCCGACAAATAAGGTGTCGCCGGTGAAGATCGCATGGGGTCTGCCATCCGCATCTTTTACCAGGTAACAGGAGGATTCCAG
>DATHHO010000181.1:0-22630 GCA_035317125.1 Puia sp. | reverse complement strand
GAAGAGAGGTCCCTGCAGCAGGAGAGAAATATCAAATACAATATAGCGCGTCTGAATGTCAGGAGTGATGAGGCGCAGGACAGTAAAGAGATCGAAAGCATTGCAACCGAAAAAGCGGGATATGAGATCGAGCTGGCGCGTTTGCAAAAAGAGCTGGAGCAGAATGCCAGCTTCTACAAGCTTAAATATGATGACTCTTCGCCCGGTGTAAAGGAATTGCAGGAGCAACTGAACGGGAACCAGGCGCTGATCAGTTTTTACAGCACGTCGGATGCCCTGCATATCTTCGTGCTGACTCGGTCTTCGTTCGGCTATGCCCGTGTGGATTCCCTTGCAGCCCTTCAGCATGATCTCATGGATTGGCTGGACCTGTTAAAGACAGCAGAGAGCGGCAAAAAATTCAGGGGGCGGGAGACGGGAAACCATTTGTACAACCGGATGATCAGGCCCATCATGGCCATCATTCCGCGGCAGGATGAATGGATCATCGTTCCGGACGGGCTGTTGTATTTTCTTCCCTTCGAGTCGCTGCCTGCAGTTGAAGCGTCTGAAGGCGGGGCTGCAGCCGAAGGAACGAAGACCCTGCTGGAGACTACGACGATCAGCTATCTCTTTTCTTCGCGGTTTATTATCCATGAAAGAGCGCATAAGGCTTCAGGCAACACTGGGTCCAGCGGGATCCTGTCATTTGCACCGTTTGCAAGCGCGGGGTCTCGGAACGGGGGGCAAGCCCAAATGCCTGCGGGCATTAGTTCGGGGAACGGAGGGACGGGTCTGGGTGCGCAAAGCCCGGGTAGTGGCCTGGCAGCTGGAACGGTCGGCTTTAGCCGGTTGCCGGCGTCGCGGGAAGAGATTGCCGGGCTGAAAGGAATGCAGTATATCGACAGCGCTGCCACCAAGGAGCGGTTCCTCGCCGAAATGAATAACTATCCAATCGTACATCTGGCAACACATGCCGTCTCTTCGGTAAACAATATTTCGGAATCCTTTGTGGCATTCTATCCGCGTAGGGGGGAGGACCGGTTGTTCCTTGAAGAATTGTATGGTCTTGATATGAGCGCGACAAAACTGGTGGTCATCAGCGCCTGTGAAACGGGACAGGGGGAGCTCGTGCGTAATGAAGGAGTGATCAGTCTGGCGCGGGCCTTTACGTATGCGGGATGTGAGAGTACGATCAACAGCTTATGGAAGGCGGACGATAAGGCTACATCTTTTATCCTCCGGCAATTCCATGTTTATCTGCAAAAGGGATATACAAAATCGAAAGCGTTACAACGAGCTAAACTGGATTATCTGAACAGTGATGCGATCAATAAAAGTCCTGCGTACTGGGCGCATCTGATCCTGATCGGAGATACAAGCCCTGTCTATACCGCTTATTCTTCTTATCAATGGGCGGGGATAGGTCTCGTTGTGGTCTTTTTCTGCCTGATGATTTTCGTGCTGATAAAGGGTATGATCAGGATGCGGCAGGAAAAGAAGAAAAAGTCGACGTCTTTCACGGTTCCGGGATTTTAAGAGGGCATTTTCACAAATATTTTGTTTTGAGGGTACGCCGACTTTTTTAGGGCGGTTAATCTTTCATTGGATTGGATGGATGTTCATTGGACAGGGGTTCCTCGTTGGATGGATTGGGTCAGGTTTTTCTTCAGGATGATCGGGTTGGGTTTTTCGTGGATAGCTGAACTTTCAGGTGGGTTTTTTCATGGGATCGGAAATCTTTCAATGGAATTTGGACGGTCTCTTTTAGGATTGGATAAACTTCGGAATTGGTTTGCTTTTCTTAGGATAAAGTTGGTTTCTCTGGATTCGGGTTTTTGGTTTTTCTTCAGGATCGGATCAGGTTTTTCGTTGGATGTGGATGGTTTTTCGTTGGACAGTTTGGATCTTATTGGACTTGGTTTTGCTTTTCTTCAGGATAAGGTTGGTTTCTCTCGGATCGGATTCTCTTTCTATGTGCGTGTTACATATATTAGTACAGGCAGCGAAACAAAATGTAACCGGGATACAGCACTTTTTTTAAAGATTATTTAACGTACTGATTGTCAATTATTTGCGATCCTTGAATTGAACGATATTCAGGTCGGTAAAGGACATTTTAGTAACGATCTGGTGGTAAAGATGGCCCTTATCAGCCTTGATCTTCTCCAGTATTGGCATTGCCTGATCCGCCTTGTTCGAAGCCAGCAGGCTCATGGCCAGGTAGTATTCGGCCTCGTCCTGGAAATAATCCGTGTGGGACTGTGCATTTTCGGCAACGATCTGCTGAAATTTCTCGATGGCGCCACCATAGATCTTCAATTCGAGGTCGGCCATACCGGCTAAGAAATACAATTTATGGCTTCTTTCATTGGCTGTGTTGAACAGGGTGATGACTTCGGCCCAGTTCTTATTGTTGTAGGCCAGTTCGAGGGCATCCTGGACGCCTGCGGCCCTGTTCGTGCTCAGATCGTAAGAAGCATAATATTGATTATAGAGGCCGTCGGAGCTTGTCGAATTATATTTGTAGATCGCTGCAGATCCCGCCAGTACTAAAAGAAAGGCGGCTATGCGCATGGCCTTACGGTACATGTTGAACACCGGCGTCTTAAACTGGGTATCAACCGACTGCTGGTTTGACCACTTCTTCCTTACGGCTAAGACCTGCTCATGCAGTCCGGCGTCCTGGATCGTGGCCACGGCAAGCTGGAGATAATTCCACTCCCCTGCCAGTTCCCGGTCGTTTCCGATCATCAGGTCCAATTCAATGGAACCCTTGCCCAGCAAGCTCTTATCGAGATGATCTATCAGTTCCTGTACTTTGTTCTGTGCCATTTTTCGTTTATTTAACTATTTCGTTGATCTGCCTCGCGACAACCGGATTGTCTTTTATCAGTCCGGTCAGTTGCTGAAGGCATTTGTATTTCTTGTTTCTAACGACCTGCTCATTTTCATAAGGCAGGTGGTCTACTATTTCTTTCATGGAGAGGTTCTCATAATAAAACAGCATGAGAATCTTCTGGCAGGGTTCGCCCAGTTGGTAGACCAGGTCGCGCAGTTGACGCTTTCTTTCCTGATCGCCGATGATCTGGCCGATATCGTCATCCTGATCCCTGCCTTGTTCGAACTTCTTCTCGCGGAGCCCAGAGCGTTCTCTTTTCTTTACTTCGTTCAGCCAGATATTCTTTGCGACCGATACGAGAAAAGTTTTGATGCTGGCATCCATCCGGAATTTTCCTTTATTGACGATATCGATAAAGGATACTACTGTTTCCTGGAAGACGTCCTCACCATCCTGCTGGCTCCCTCCATAATGAATAATAAAAGAACTGGTGGTCACAGCATATTTCTGATAAATGAACATAATCGCTTGATTAAGTTCATTCTTATTGCCGATTGCTGCTATCAGTTCGGCGTCAGTGTATTTTTCTGCGACCTTCATATAATAGTAAGTACTGCGTTAAGGTTTGTAACCGGAATGGCTGAAAAAGTTTTTCCCGTTGCTCATTCCGGACTACTTACAACGGAGATAACAGGCATTCAATTGTATGCCATGTAGTTACGCCTATAAAATTTAATATAAAAACGGGGGCTAAGTGCTTATACTGATAGCTAAAATGCTAAAAGATATGTAGCTGCTATTGTATACTATTGATAATAAACAGATTACGAATAAAAATATCTTTTATTTCGGTGTAGAAAGGCAAAACCGGGGTAATTGGGTAGAAATGAAAACTTTAATGGTCAGACATGGATCTCCAATGGGTGTGGGCGGATCAGTGGCCGGCGGATGAGGGTCTGTGGCCGGGCGGATGAGGGTCTGTGGCCGGGCGGATGAGGTCCAGGACCGATTGGATGCGGTTCACCACTCAATATTCTTCCCTATCCAGGCGATCAGATCGTTGGCCATGGTCTGCTGCTCTTTTGCGCTGGGGTGTCCCGGAGTATTCTTATAGGGGAAGAAATGGGTGTAAATGGCTTTGTCATGCATAGCGGAGACGGCTTTTTCGATATACCCTTCCCAGGGGCCGCCGCTGCGGGTAGCATCCATATTGCCGAGGGCACAGAGGATCTTTGCCTGCGGATATTTGCCCCGCACGGATACCAGAAAAGCCTTGTATGCATTTATTAACTGGTCGGCGGAAGGCGCTGTGGTCCCGAAGCGCGCCTTGAACTGCTCATGGTCCGGCATCTTCACCAGCCAGGAATCATTCTGAAACAGGTTGATCACGACGAGGTCGGGTCTGTATTTTGAAAAATCCCATTTGCCTTCGGGGTTGGCGGCATCCAGCCGGTCGTACATTTCCTGCATCACCATCGGGAACCAGCTTATCGTAATTCCTATACCAGTTTTCGAGGTGGAATAAAGTTCGGCGTCAAAATGCCTGGCCGTGATGGCGGCATAGCTGATATATGCATTCTCATAAGGAGAAGTGCCCCTGTCCTTGCCGGTTGTATCTTCTACGGCGTAGCCACAGGTTATGGAATTACCAAAGAATTCGATCTTTCTTTTCTTTACCGGCGTTGCTGCTGCGATGAGCGTATTCCTGTCGAACTCGAAATGATAAAGCCAGGTCATGCCCATAACCGATTCTGTTCGCTTGAATAATTCCAGGTGGTGTTTGCCCGGCCCAAGTCCGGATGCCAGCGTGTACAGCTGCATGGATTTATCGGGATGGATCACTTCCACCACCCTGCCATCGACCACCACATTATAATAGTTGTCGCCTTTCTCATCCCTCATCAGCGCTTTCGCCCCCGAGCCGGTGAAATTTATACTGACCGATGTCGCCGTCCAGGAAAGGATGGCTGCACTGTCGTTGCGCATTATTCTGCCCATATAGTGAATGCGCGGATCGTTGCTTTTTATAATAAGAGCGTGTGTCTGCGAAGCTGCCGGAGACTGGGCTGGAACCTGGGAACCGCAGAGCATTATCGCCAGGAGTATATAGCTGGTTTTCATGGTCTCAAAGATAGGCGTTCGCCGGTGACTTCGGCAAAGGACAAGCTGAAAGCCTTGCATGAGAAAAAAAAGAAGTAGGCTGCGGAGTGAGGGTCTAAATCATGTAACTTAGGCTATGAGAACAACGATCTCCCTGCTCGCCATCCTGCTCTTCTTCCAGGCTTGCCTTGCACAGCCAAAACCCGCCCGGCTCATCATCCGCGGAGATGATATGGGCTTTACGCATTCCGGCAATGAAGCCCTTATCAGGTGCTATAAAGAAGGCATCGAAAAGTCCGTTGAAGTGATCGTGGCCTCGCCCTGGTTCCCAGAAGCTGTAAAACTGCTGCGGCAAAACCCGGGTGTGGATGCCGGCATCCATCTGGCCATCACCAGCGAATGGGAAAATGTAAAATGGCGCCCTGTGTCCGACTGTCCCAGCCTGAAGGACAGCAACGGCTATTTTCATCCCATGGTATTTCCAAACCCAAACTATCCCGGCCAGTCCATAAAAGAAAGCAACTGGCAGATCGGGGATATCGAAAAAGAGTTCCGTGCGCAGATCGAGCTCGCCATGAAAAGAATTCCTCACATCAGTCATATCTCTTCACACATGGGTTGTACGGGGCTCACCGACGAGGTAAAGGCCCTTACGAAAAGATTGGCTAAAGAGTACCGGATCGATATCGACCCGGCCGACCAGGGAGTCATATCGGTAGGCTATAGTGGACCGAACAAAACCCCTTCCGACAAGATCCAGAGCTTTATGAATATGCTTGATAAACTGGAGCCTGGCAAAACCTATCTTTTCCTTGATCATCCGGGGCTGGATAACGATGAGCTGCGTGCTGTCTGGCATATCGGCTATGAGAATGTGGCCACCGACCGGCAGGGGGTCACGGACCTGTTCACCAGCGAAAAGGTCAAAGCCTATATTAAAAAGAAAGGTATCCAGATCATCGGATACAATGACTTGCTGAAGCCATAACAGGAAGAAGCAACAGGGAATGGTTCGTGCAGGGGAAGGAGAAGCTGAAAGTATTGGAATAGATAAAAATGAAGAATCTGACAATGACAGCAGGAAAGGCCAGGCCAGGGAGAGTATTTATTATTCTGATGTTAGGCTCACTGATGACCGTGAGCCCTTTTTCGATAGATATGTATCTGCCCGCTTTTGCCCAGATCGCAAAGGACCTTGGCAGCACGACGGCCAGGATCGCGCTTTCCATATCGAGCTATTTTATCGGGCTGGCCATCGGTCAGCTATTCTACGGTCCCCTGCTCGACCGCTTTGGCCGGAAGAAGCCGTTATATTTTGGATTGGCCGCTTATATCCTGTCTTGTATCGGCTGTATAGAATCCGGCAGTCTTGAAATGCTGGTCATCTTTCGTTTTGTCCAGGCATTGGGAGGAGGTGTGGCCCTTGTGGCCACTATTGCGATGGTGCGTGATTTTTTCCCGGTGAACGAGAGCGCGAAGATCATATCCCTGCTCATGCTGATGGTGGGGCTTTCCCCCTTGCTGGCCCCGACCGCCGGAGGATATATTTCCATCTGGCTGGGATGGCACTGGGTCTTTATCCTGCTGGCGATCATCGTCAGTCTGATCCTGATCGTTACGATCGTCTGGCTTCCGGAGGGCCATGATCCCGATCCCACCGTCTCGCTGAAAGCAAAGGATATTCTGGCCTCGTTCTTTTCGATCCTGAAGGACAGACAGTTCTTTGTCTTTTCTTTTTCAGGAGCTTTTTCTTTTGCTCCGCTATTCATCTATGTTGCGGGCTCGCCGATCATCTTCATGGGAATATTTCATGTCAGCGCTGAAGCATATGGCGGCATCTTCGCGCTGCTGTCCGTGGGATTTATCGGCAGCAACCAGGTCAATATTTTTCTCCTGCGGAAATTCACGCCGGGACAGGTGTTCCGGGTGGCCCTGATCGGTCAGCTGATCGTCAACCTGCTGTTCCTGCTCGGCGCTTATTACGGATGGTATGGGCTGTACGGAACGATCGTCCTGCTCTTCTTTGGCCTGTCCTGTCTGGGGCTGACCTACCCAAATGCTTCGGCCCTTGCGCTTGCGCCCTTCAGCAGCAATGCGGGCAGCGCCTCGGCCATGATCACTTTTCTTCAGATCGGTATTTCGGCGCTGGCATCCAGCGCCGTCGGATTGCTGAATCCGGCCAACTCCGCACCGCTCGTCGCCATGATGGGCTGCGCCTGTCTGATCGCGGTGCTGATCTTTCTCGGAGGCGGTGGGCGCAAGGCTATTCGCTTCTCAGGCTCTCCACAGGATTCGAACCAGCCGTCTTAAAGGCCTGGAAGCAAACGGTGAGCAGCGCGATGACCAGGGCCAGCACACCCGACAGCCCAAATGTCCATAAAGGGATATCGGTCCGGTAGGCAAATTGCTGCAGCCATTCGTGCATGGCCCACCAGCCCAGCGGAGCGGCAATGGCAAAAGCGACAGCCACAAGTATCAGAAATTCCTTCGATAACAGATTAAACAGGGAGCCCATGCCAGCGCCCAGCACCTTCCGTATTCCAACTTCCCTGGCGCGCTGACTGGCCGTGAAGATGGACAATCCCAGCAATCCAAGACAGGAAATGAAAATAGCCAGCACCGCAAAGATGACCGAAAGGCGGCCGGTCACTTCGTCGCTCTTATAAAGTTTTGCATATTCCTGGTCGGAGAACTTATAGCTGAAAGGGAATTTTGGATTCAGCTGCTTGCACAATTGTTCAAGACCGGCAAGCGCATCCTTTGTCTTGCCCGCCTGCGTCCTGACCAGTATGGTAGAGAACCAGGCCGGCTTACCCGGCATAAGGACCAGCGGCTGGATGGCATCGTGCATGGAGCGGAAATGGAAATCCTTTACCACGCCGACGATATGTCCTCTCTGAGAACCAAAAAATACCGGCTTGCCTATCGGATCTTTATAGCCCATCGTAGCCTGGGCCGTCTCGTTGATGAGGAGGGCCATGCTATCGGACGAATAATCGGAAAAGAAATCTTTACCTGTGGCCATCTTCAGCTTCATGAGCTTTATAAAGCCGGGACCTACCGCATCATGTATGAATCGGACATGGCTTTTGGGGTCTTTCCCTTCCCAGCCTAAGGAGAGTATGCCATTACCCATCTCCGTGGGGTCTTCCGTCAGCTCGGAAATGGCGGCGATACCAGGCAGGCGCCGGGCCTCTGCCGTAAATACATCCAGTTTGGGGCCAAGGTCTCCTTCGACAGGGATGTATAACAGGTTTTCCCGGTCATAGCCCAGATCGGCATTTTGTACGAAGCTGATCTGCCTCGAGATCATGATCGTGGATACGATGAGGATGATGGACAATACGAATTGAAAGACCACCAGCCCTTTCCGGAACCATACAGAACCGGAGCCGGCCCTCAGCGAACCCTTCAATACTTTTATCGGGTTGAATGCGGACAGGAAGAATGCGGGATAGCTGCCCGAAAAGATCCCCGTGACCAGGGTAATGCCCAGGATGCTGCCCCAGAAAGCCCATTGTGCATAGGGAATAATGATCTGCTTGCCCGTCAGCTGATTGAAGGCCGGTAATGCAATGGCCGTCAGGATCAACGCCGGTATTGCGGCCATGAAGGTAAGCATGACAGCCTCTCCGATGAATTGCCGGATCAGCAGCCCGCGTCGCGCGCCCATTACTTTGCGTACGCCTATTTCCCGGGCTCTCCGCAGGGAGCGGGCAGTGGTGAGATTCATAAAATTAATACAGGCGATCAGCAGAATGAATAAGGCTATTGTGCTGAACAGACGGACGTAGGTGATGCGACCAGCTTCGGGCCGGCCATTTTTAAACTCGGAATGCAGGTATGCCTGATCGAAACGTTGCAGGGCCAGTTCGATGCGTGAGCTTCCTTTGAGCTCAGTGTTGAACTTGTCAAGAAAATGCGTGAGCTTCTTTTCCACCTGGGTCCCGCTGGCATCCGGACGGATCAGCACGATGGTTCGTGGGTCCACGCCGCCCCAGTCTTCCGCCCAATGATTGTCTTCGAGGTAGGCCGTCCAGCTTATCATATAATTGAACTTATCCGCTACCGTGGACGGCAGGTCTTCAAACACGGCTTTTACCGTAAAATCTTTTTTATTTTCAAAGCGGATCGTCTTGCCGATCGCTGCGGCGGGGCTGCCGAAAAAATCATTCGCCATTTTCCGCGAGACCGCCATGCTGGATGGCGTGCTCAGGGCATCTTTTGCAACGCCTTGCAGTAAGGGGTAGCTGAACATAGTGAAAAAATCCGCGCCGGCGCTGTATCCATCTTCCTTTATGGTCTTGTCGCCCGCTGAGAAGGTGTTGGTGCGGGGCCAGGAGATCGCGGTGGCTTGCTGGATCTCGGGGATCTCTTTTTTCAGCTGCTCCGCCAGCGGTCCCTGCGTCCAGTACCAGGACTCGAGCTTGCCGCCGAGGTAATTCTTTTCGTAAACGTAGTACAGGCGTGCGCCATTCTCATGCCCGGCGCCGACGCTGCGTTCGTCCTTCACCCAGAGCAGGATCAGGAGGCTGCAGGCCATGCCAAGAGAAAGGCCGGTGATGTTGATCGCAGAGAAGCCTTTGCTTTTCCAGAGGTTGCGGAAGGCTATTTTGAGATAATTTTTGTACATGATGCTTTGTTTATGCCAGGAGGCCTTGATTTTGCCCGGAGGTATTTTCAGGTCCAACAGGCTGAATGCTGATCTGAACGATCACGATCTTATTGCTAAGACAATGCCATTTGTCCAAGTAATTAACCGTCAATTAATTGCAAGATCCTGGTTGAGAGGGACTGCACGGTTTTAATACAGGAGCTGTAATGAAGACGGACGGAGACAGAAAAAGCCCTGGCGGGTGGCCAGGGCTTGTATAAGATGCTGCTATATCTTAATTATTTGACGATCCGGGCAAGTTATTTTTTACTCCGATAACAAAATCGATGGATACACCGGCTAAGTCGGCTATTTCTTGAAGTGGAAAATTTGTCTTCTGAAGAAGATTGGTGATCACGGTCGTTTGGGCCTTCTCCGCGCCGTCATCCATGCCTTCTTCTCTCACCAATTTCAACACTAATTCTTTAATACCCATGGTTCGCTTTTTTTTGGTAATTGCATCGATTTCGCTATCAAATTTAAGAAATAATGCTTGATTGTCAAAATTCACATAGGTTTTCAAAAACGTTAATAACTGATCCACTTTTTTTCTTGAAAACCCTTTTTTAAACAACCTTCTCGCCAGATCGACAGATAGGCGCAACAGATCTTCAGGTTGTCGGTCCCGCTTTTGCAAGGCAATCAAAACAGTTAGTATTACGATGGCGAAGGGGTTATCGCTATTCTGTAGTTCCGCTACATCTTTGCCTTTTACCTTATATGAATCGAACTGAAAGGTATTAGAGGTTCCCAAAAACTTGTACTCATATTTATCCGGATGATAGTTGATGTCGTTATCTATAAAAATAGCGATAGAGGATACTTCTCTGTCGAACCGGTCAAGGAGCCGATAGAAATAAGTGAACATGCGACGGCCAAATGTTTTATCCCTGTAGCCCTGTACTTCAATATGGATCAGCAGCCATTCTTCCGTACCATCCTTTTTATATGCTTTTACCAGCTTGTCCACAAACTTCGGATGTTTAATATCCGCACCCGGATATAGCTGGTCTAATTCTTTATCCAGAAATTCGAAACCTTTGTCCATGTCAAATATTTTGTCTGCATGGACATAAAAGAAACGCAGAAAATCAGCAAACAGATCTTCCAGAATACCTTTCCAAAGTGTATCGTTTGCTTTTAGCAACATAAGGCTAAAGTACAAGTTCTTTAAAAGCAAAAACAAACAACTTTGCTACGACTGTGACAATTGTCACAGTCAATTTTATCAAAAAAAGCACAATGTTTTTTAAGGAGTAATTCTATTTATTATTTTTGCATAGTTCCTTGCTGCATTACAAAAGGATAGTATATCCGAAATATTTTTCCACCATCTGACAAATCGAAATAGATAAAGGAAAAGCTCAACTGCGGGCTTGCTCCTTAAGGGCCTTGTCATTTCCATCAACAAACAAAAATGATTGTATTATGCGAACATTTGTAATGGGCGACATACATGGTGCGTATAAGGCATTATTGCAATGCCTGGAGCGATCGGCATTTGACAAATCCGTGGACACGCTGATCCAGCTGGGAGATATTGCGGATGGCTTCGATGATGTGTACGAGTGTGTTGAGGAACTGCTGACCATCCCAGGACTGATTGCTATAAAAGGAAATCATGACGAGTGGCTGAACGAATTTATCCGGACTGGATATCATCCCGAGGGATGGGAGCACAGAGGGGTCTCGACTGCCAGGTCCTATTTACGGCTTATTGGCAAAGAAGATAAGATCATTCCCACCGGCAACGGATACAAGACGGCCCTGAACCCGTCAGATATACCGGAAACGCATCAGCGTTTTTTCCGCTGCCAGCAGCTGTATCATATCGATCAATCCAATAATTGTTTTGTCCATGGCGGGTTCAACCGGCACCGCCCATTTAAAGGGCAGGAACCACAAGTCTATTTCTGGGACAGGGATTTGTGGTTTGCAGCATTATCCAGCGAAGAGTTCCGGACAGTGACCCGGTTTAAGCAAATATTTATTGGGCATACGCCTACCATTCGCTGGAAAACGGATCAGCCTATGAGGGCGGCCAATGTCTGGAATCTGGATACCGGAGCGGGATGGCGCGGCAGATTGACGATCATGGAGGTGGGGTCAAAACAATGCTGGCAATCCGATCCGGTGTATGAATTATACGGACGCTGAAATCAGCGCCCACACAGTTCCTCACCTCACCAGCACCACCGTTCCCTTGCGGTCGATACGACGGCCCTGATAGTCGACGCCGGCAGCCGCCCAGATATAGGTACCTGTGATCTGGGGGGAACCGTTGATGCGGCCATCCCATCCCTGGGCAGGGTCGGAGGTCCTGAAGACCTGTTGCCCCCGCCGGTTGAAGACGACGAAATAGGTAAACTCCCTGATCCCGACCGGGATCGCTCTGAAAAGATCATTCCTTCCATTGCCATCTGGGGTGAAGGCCCCAGGCACGTAAATATCTGGACCATTGCGGAAAACTTTTACCCCGATGCTGGCATCCGCCTCGCAGGTGGCACCCCCGATACTTGCCGTAACGGTATAGTTTATCGTTTGACCCGGCAAGGCTATGGGATTGGCGATGGATGGGTTGCTGAGCCCTTCGGTGGGCGACCAGCTATATTGGGTAAACCCGCTGTTGCCGATATCCATAGCATGTAACTGTAAGGGCTGACCGATGGTCACGGAAGTATCGTTTCCCGCGAAAACGCTGGGAAAGGGGTTCACCTTAACGGTGAGTGAATCGGTCTTGCTGCACCCGTCCGCGCTGGCCGTCAGGTAATATTTCGTTGTAACGGATGGCGACGCGCTGGGATTGAGAATTGCCGGATCGCTGAGACCCGCAGCAGGAGACCATGAAAAAGCAGACCCATTCGAAGAGGAGGCCAATACTGCCGACGAACCCAGACAGATGGTAATATCGGCCCCTGCCTCCAGCTTTACCGTATTGTCGGTCTCTATATTCACCGCCTGATCCGCCAATGCTCCGCCGGCATCTTTTATACTGATCTTATAGGGGCCGGCAGGCAGGCCTGAGAAAATGTTTCCAGGCAGAAAATTTATTCCATCGATCGAATAGGTAAATGGCGGATTGCCTCCTCTTGCCAATGCCGTGACCGATCCATCGGACCTGCCGCAATCCGCTTTTTTGATCAGCGAAGAGACAAAAAAAGAGCATTCGGTAAAAAGAGAGAAGCCCCATGTAGTAGCGCTGCCAGCAGCATCTTTCATAACGACGACGTAGATCCCTGCGGGGAGTTGGGTATAGGTGCCATTACTCCTTACAGGCCCTCCATTCAACGAAAAACTATAGGGTTCGACGCCTCCGTATGGATTGACAGAGATAAAACCATTGTTGTTACTGCAACCGGGATTACCCGAGGTATAATTAAAGAGAAAAGGACAGATATTCACCACGCTGACCACTTTTGCCGTTGTGCAGCCATTGGCGTCCCTTTCAAAAAGCGTATATGCGCCCGCGGGAAGATTGATAAAATCCGTCTGGTCGCTGAAACTGATGTTATCCGTACCGAACTGGTAAGGGGGCGCCCCACCCGAGCCGATGACATGGATGGTCGCATCGCTGCTGCTGCAAGAAGAGACATAGGTTGCCGTAAAGCTGAAGGAAGGAGGCGTGAAAGCGTTGGTAAGCATCAGGCCCATGGAATTGGTCTGGCTAAGCGCATCTTTTACCGTCACCGTATATGCGCCGGCGCCGAGCCCGGTAAACGTTCCGTCCGGTTGGAAATTTCCACCATTGAGGGACCAGGCATATGGTGGAGTACCTCCGTCCGCCGTTGCCGAGATCGCTCCATTGCTCAGCCCGCAGGTCGTACCAACACCCGTTGCCGTAACGATGGGTCCGGACAGATCATATCCATAGGAAAACCCGCCCGGCAAGACCAGCAAAAAGGCAAGAACAGCAAGCTTCACGGGCCTTGCCCAGGGAATGTATGGCGTGTAAAGGATGATGACTGTAAATCTATCCAAAAAAACGATCAATCCGCGGGATCGGTTGCCGCAGCCGCGATTTGATTGATTACCAGCCGTCATCGGACGGGTCCAGGGGAAATCATCGCCCTGCCGGGATGCGGACCTGCGGGCTCAGGGAAGAGCGCCTTTCTTCCCGCTCCCAAGCCACAGGATAGCGTCGAGGATCATCTGGTCCTGAAGGGTATTGCCAAACGTCTGCGACAGCTCTTTGTTGGTCTTGTGCTCATAATCGATATCATTATGGCCCATGTTCAGATACAGCATCCGGAACCGCTTGTTGGTCCATACGATGGGATAGGAGCCGCTGTGCCATATTTCGTGCAGCTTGGGGCCCGTACCAAGCGGGAAGCTCGTCGAATCCACCGACAGGAGTATCTTAATGTCCGGGTTCTTGCGCAGATCGTTCGACCACCGGTACCATTCACTCGGAGAGGACCTGAAGGTATCGGGCAAATGTCTGGTCACGGGATGATTCCTGTCTTCCACGCGCAGGACGGCCGATACGGGCCTCCAGGTATTGCTCACATAGGAACCGGAGCCAAGGAATTCATTGTGATACCAGTCCCAGTTCTGGGGAAAATCGGAGGGGGTCAGCGCAAAGCCGGCAAAATGAAATCCCATCCAGGCGCCGCCATTCTCCATGTATTTCCGGAAGGCATCCCGCTGGGCGGGCGTATCCGGCCGCGTATCGAGAAAAAGAACGACCTGGTAACCGGAGAGGAATGCTGCATTCAGCTTGCTCCAGTCTTTTGTCGAATCATACTGAAAATTATATTTTGCCGCCATTTCGGGGAACCATCTGTTCGCCTCATGTACGAAGCTGATATGCGCCTGATCGTTCCTTGCGGTAAAGAAGGCGATCACCTTGAATTTCGGAGCGGAGTTCTGTGCCGCCAGTCCTGAAACGAAAAAGCAGGAAAGAAAAAATGCGATCAGCCGCTGGCCTATTGCACGAAAGGGAAATTGCCGCAACGAACGGGGGACTGACTGCTGCAATGCACGAACGGACAGGGATAGGCTAAGCATTTTTAACATAGGCTTGTTTTGTAATGGTCCTTGCCCAAGATACGGCATTCCGCGGATTTTTCGTCCGGGGATGGCGTGATCGGTGGCCATGGGATCAGGGAGAGTCTGGCGAAGCCACCCTCTTATTTTTTGCTCAATAGCGCTATTGTCCTAAATTTAATTGATCAAGAACCCAAAAAAGACCTAAAACCCAGTCGCCATATGTTAAAACGAATGAAATCGGAACCCGTTGCCTATTTACTTGCCAGACTGCCTATCGCCATGAGCATGTTCGGACACGGGCTGATCCGGCTGACCAAAATACAAGCCTTCAGCCAGGGAATGAGCAGTGAATACAACAAGACCTTTTTACCCGAAGCATTGATCGTCCCATTCAGTTTTCTGCTGCCATATGTAGAATTATTTATCGGATTGTTCCTTCTCCTGGGGCTGTTCACCAGATGGTTCTGCATTTTTGGCGCCCTTCTTATGGTTGCGCTGATCTTCGGGTCCTCCCTGCTGGAACAATGGAACAATATTTTTATCCAGATCATCTACGGGGCTTATTTCGCCTTATTATTCCGGTACGCGGGTTACAATTACTACTCCATTGACCGGATCCTGCACAAATGAGTACGAAACTCTCCCTTCCGGGCAACCCTTCTCCCTGAATCCGCATTTCTGTCCTAAAGAGCACTCATAACTATTCATGGATATAGCCCAACTGGTCAGGGAAGCCAAACAAGGAAGCGCCGCCGCCCAGAAATGCCTGTTCGATATGCTGGCGGACAAGATGTTGCTGCACTGCCGGAGGTATGTAAAAAACCCGGAAAATGCGGAGGAAATATTACTGGATGGTTTCTATAAGTTCTTTAAAGGGCTGTCGGCGTTCAGCTATGAAGGAGAGCCTGCGCTGTATGCGTGGATCAAGAGGATAATGATCAACGAATGCCTGATGTTCCTGCGCAAAAAGAACTCGTTTACCATCGTTACGGAATCGGAGGCGGCAGAGATCTCCCTGGATGCACAGATCATCGACGAGTTGTCCGCGGCCGAAATACTCGATCTGCTGTTCCAGCTACCGGTAGGCTACCGCACCGTTTTTAACCTGTATATCATCGAAGGCATGAACCACCGGGAAATCGGCGAGCTGATGGGGATCTCGGAAGGCACTTCCAAATCCCAGCTCAGCAAGGCCAGATCATTATTACAAAAAATGTTAGCGCAAAAAGGAACCGGATATGTCAAACGAAAGACCCGGTGACGCGAGTCACTGGATAAACAAGCTCGAAGGACCAGATCCTTCTGCTGCAGAACCCTGGGCAGGCAAAAATGCCGCATGGGAAAAGTTATATTCCCGTCTGCATGAAAAGCCCCGCAGAAGGATTCCTTTCTGGTACTGGATGGCGGCTGCCAGTCTGCTGCTGATCCTGTATATGCCCGTGAAGCAGGCTATCATGGGGGACAGGGCAGCGACTAAAGAAGCACGGATTGCGGGCGCAGGGAATGGGCTGAACCCAAAAGGAAAAGCGGGAGAACCGGTTAAGCAAACGAAGGGTCTGGCCGCGCCGGAAAAGAGGACCAATGAACGGGAATTGACCTTCGGCACACAGGCATCCGTTGTCGAAAAACGGCCGACGGCAGCGGTGCAGGGTCGCATAAAGAGCGTAAAGTCATCGGCCAGGGAGGATGCCTCATCGGCCAGGGAAGATGCGTCGTCGGCAACGAAGGATGCCTCAACGGCAAAAATAGAAGTTACGGGAACAGTATTGCAACCGGAACCGGAACAAGTGAATGCAAAACAAATGAACGTAAAAGAATCTCAGCCCGTGGAAGAAACGAAAACAGTTGCCGGGGTTATCGTTCCCCCCGTCAGGAAAAAATTGCGGGTGGTGCATATCAATGAACTGTCCGATGCAGGGGAGCAAAACAATGTGGCGATGGATCCTGGCGGTCATTCTGGAAACCAGGGGATAGTTGCCTGGACCAATACGCCGATCATCCAAAGACCTGCTGGGAATAACCGGATCTTTACTGGCAGTACCAAAAAACATTTTTTACATTTTGGCCGGCCCAGGGACCAAGTTGACCCTTATTCCACGGCTTCTACAGATAATACTCCGTCCGAATTAATAAAAATTAAACTCTCTCCGCAAAACTAAATTACAGATGACCCGAAGGTCCATCTGACCACTAAGAAAATAATAAACTACAGATGAAAAAAACGATCTTTTTTCTGATGCTTGTAATAAGCATCCAGGCCAGCGTATGCGCACAGGTAACCCACAGGATCTCCAATGCGAACAAGACGTTCGACTTTCCGCCCGATAAGATCGACCGCCAGTTCCTCATCGACCTGGGCAAGGGGAATAAGATGCAGGTGGAACTGGATAACTGGGCGGATCTCGATCATTTCCTCAACATCGACTCCATGCTGCGGGTATTCCTGCATGATATAGAGCCGCTCAAAGATTCTCTGTCGAATGAACTGGCCGTCAAGCGGATCGATTATGTATCGGATTCATCCGAAAGGAAAAAAATACGGATCCAGCAGCATATTCCCATCGCCTCGAGCTATCTGATCGAAAAAGGAGATCTGGCGGCCCTGAAACTGGAACAGGATACCGTCACTTTTATGGGATCTTCCTCCTTTATGCTGCACTATCTGCTGGAGAAATGGCAAAAGAAAGACCGGCCCTACCGGTTAAGCCTGTTCGTAAACAACCTGAGTGATTTGCCCGGTCTGGTCGGCAAGCTTAACGAGAAGATCCTGAGCCTGAAACAAAATGTAGATTCGCGGCTAGTCGCAGATAAAGACGGGGTTATTCATCTGAAAAAAGACTACCAGGTCACCGTAAAACAACCCCAGGGGCATGTCAACGGCACCGGCGATTATCTCACCCTTCAGAATTCAGTGGCCCTCCAGAATTACAAGAGCTATTTTGTTCCCTCCTTCAGCCTGGGTTTTTCCCTTTTTATCAACGGAGCCAACAACAAGCTTCAGTTTGGGGCCGCGTGGGAGCCAAATTTCTTCTTTCAGAACAACCTCGGCAAACTACAGACCTTCCGCAATGATTTTGTGACCCTGCTCTTTTCCACCAGTTCCATCACCAACAACGGCAACCAGAAGGCAGGTTTCCGGGCAGCCTTGTTTTCCTTCAGCTATCTGGTACACCACGAAGGCGGGTATTTCGACAAAAAAGCCTTCCGGCTGGGGGTAGGTCAGGTCTCGCTTTTCCATGGACTCACCACGGTGGAGCCTGTCATGTACTTTACTAATTTCTTCAGAGGGGTGACGCCGGGGCTGAGACTGATCCAGCAGTTTTAGCGGACGGACGCGTGCAGACGAGTAGCGTCAGGCGGACGGGGCGGAGCAGTTCGAGCAGGACGGAGGCTCCAGGTGGCGTGTCGCCGCATGGAACGGGCTAGTCGACAGAGATCGCCAGCAGGTACCATGCGGCATGGGGCAGCCACTGCTCTGCCCAGCGCCAGTCATAGTCTTTTTTGGTCTGTGCATAGGACAGATTGAAATCGATGCCCTCTTCGTCTTCCAGACCCGATGTGATGCCGTTCACGATCCCCCCTGGAGCATTGGTATACTCAAAGGTCCCGAAGAAGCCATAGGCAGGATTGTTATGTCCCGTACCCTGTAGCATACAGGCGTCAAAGGGATTCAGGCCGAGCACCCAGTTGAGCTGATCGAGCGCAAAGGACCGGAGACTGTCACGCAGAGGGGCGTCATCATTCAGCAGATTGGCCGCCAGTCTTGCCGCCGCGGCCATGGAACCAAGCCTTGCGTTTTCGCCCTGCCACCAGGGAGAGGCTTCGCTGCCATGTGGAAAGAAGAATGCGCTGTGCCGGTGACCCGATGTATCCTGGACAAGCTGTCTGCTGTAGCCAAATGGATTGTTCACTTCATGGGTCAGCGATAATTCATAGCGGAAAGAACGTCTCACCGCCTCCTTTATCGACTGCTGTGTAGCCGGTGCGGCGTATGGATAGTAATAGATCAGGCTCACCAGCGGAAGGCCTGCATCGGATGGATGAAAGAAAGGGCGGTCCTTGTCATCCGCACGCCAGTAGTCCTTGTATTTTTTCCAGGCAGCGAACCTGCCCAACAGCAGTCCCGCTCTTTTTTCGGCGGCCTGCGCATAGACCGCTTTATGCGTCGCCTTGTATAATTCCGTTGCAGCGCTGAGGGCGCAGTAATCGTCTACGATGTTTTCTTTCCCGTCATTGGTCATCAGGGCGTTCTCTTTATCCAGAAAAACAAAGGCCTCTTCCGCGGCCCGCAGATAATCCTTGTTGCTGTAGTCGCCCGATGTATCGTAAGTAGCGGCGATAGCCAGTGCGGCGATGGCCATTCCCCCACCCGACCGGAAGCTTGCCTGATAGCTCCGCCAATTGCCGCCGGTGTCCGCGGCCGTAAACGACTGGTCTTTTGATTGTTTGATCCGGTAGCTCTGGGTTTCGGCCTGCAGGACCCTGTCCCTGGCCAGCTTGCCCGGTCCCGGCGCTCCGACCGAGCGGTAGAAAGAGCCGTTCTCCGCCCTGCACCGTGTCAGATAATCCGCTCCATACATGGCTTCGTCCAGCAGTCTCCTTTTATACTGGCGAAAATCCGTGCCCTGTCGCTTATTCAGCAATTCATATGTTTTTAACAGGGTCCAGGCGGTGAGGGACACCTGCTGGGGATTAAAGTAGGAAGAGAAGGAAAGGTGTGACAGATGCTTGCCATAATCACCGGTGGCATCGTACCAGCCGCCATGAAGATCGTGGACCTCCGGCGATCCCGGCTTCCCGGACGGATGTAAATGGTGGTCGGCCTGGTCGAGCAGGCCCGAGCTTCTTTGTCCCTTGAAGTAATAGATCAGATCGGAAAGCGTGGATTGTTCGAGGATGTTCTTTCCGATGAGAAAGGGATAAGAGGTTGCGGCGGGGGCTTGTGCGGTGCGGGCTTGTGGCGTGTGGGCCGTGTGACCGGCGGCGGGATGCATCGCGGATAGTCCGGATGCCGTTGAGGAACTGGCGGCCGTTGTGGCTGGCTGGGTGAGCTGTATTCGGTAAGTCCCCGTTCCGGTGAATGCGCTGAAATCGATGGTCCAGAAGATCCAGCTCTTCCATTTTTTCACCGGTCCGCTGTAGACCGGCTTACCGGTGAATTCCACTTTACCCGTGGCATCATCGATGAGCTGAAAATCTCCGGGAGTGGCCGGTCCGTCCGCTATCAGCATCGCCCTTTTGACCCCGTTATATTCGTAGCCTACATGATTGGTGATCACGCGGACCTTCTGCCCGAAAATAAGGACCGGCGAAAAAATGCAGATGGTCAAAAGACCCGCGAAGAGAAAAGATCCCGTGAAGAGAAAAGATCGGGTGAAGCGCGAAGATCCGGTGAAGCGCAAAAATCCGGTCTTGTATTTCCATGCAGTAGTCATAATCGATTATTTATTCAGGCCGGGTGTCGGCCGGTATTATTTTGGCCGGGTATCAGCCGGGCGTCGTTCGGTTGGATATCAGCCGGCCTGGTGTCGTCCGGTATCCCTTCTATGGTGATCAGATCTCCCAGTTTGTAATCTTCAGCTGCCGAAAAAAATCGGCTTCTTTTATTTCTCTTACCCCGCCTACGGGGAGGTCCGCCAGCAATAGATCTTCAATCGACACCCGGATCAGCCGGATACAGCGATGCCGGAGGACGGCCACCATTTTACGGACCTGATGGAATTTTCCTTCCGTGAGGGTGATGAGCAGCCAGGTATGCGGGATATAATCCTCCGATTCATACCCGTTCGGAAAAAGGGCTTCCGGCCGGTCGACGATCTCCGCCTCGCAGGGAGCCGTCGTATAATGGCCTCCCCCTTTTACGCGGATGGGAATGCCCGATCTCAGTCGCCCGAGGCTTTCCGCGCTCATGGCATATTTCACTTTTACGAGGTAGGTCCGTTTGTGGGTCGTCTCGCCCTGGAACAGGAGACGCGTCACTTTTTTATTGGTGGTCAGGATCAGCAGCCCTTCGGAATGATTGTCCAGCCGGCCAATGGCATGTGTGCCCTCCGGAAAATGGAAATCCAGATCGCCCAGCAGGCCCACTTCGTGCGAGCTGACGAACTGCGAAACCATATCACAGGGCTTGTTGACAATAAAATAGCGGTGGCCGCCAGGATCCAGCATATTTGCCCGATTATCCCCCATGATCATCTCTCCCGATTGTCCCTCAATTTAAGGATTATAAAGTGATCCCGCATCCTGATGAGCGGCGCAAACCCGTTGTTCTTTGGTTTTGATTTATTGGATCCGATGATTTATACAGGTGATTTATTAATTTAGCCATTGACAGCCACTGATTTTATTCCGAAATTTGCCCTTATGCCAAAGAGAATGTTTTTATACCTCCTGATCATGTCCATCACCGGCACTGTTCTGGGGCAGAACAGGGATTCCGCTGATCGGGTCTATAAGATCAACACCCGGGTAGAAATACCGGTTACCGTCGCCGCGGCGGGCTATACGATGTATGGATTTGCCCAGGAGTCCAAAAAATCGGGCTCGACTCCGGCCATTGTAAATGCGCTGAAGATCAGCGATCTCAACTGGCTGGATCGCTGGGGCGTCAGACCCTACAACCGCAGCGTCGACAAGCTGAGCTATCTGCCCTTTGATGCCGCCGTACCCTACCCCATTATCTTTTTGGCCCTGGATAAAAAAATGAGGAAAGATTATGTGAAGCTGCTTTTTTTATACACGCAGGCCATGACCCTGACAGGAGCGTTGTATACCTCCGCCGTCCACTATGTGAACCGGTATCGTCCGCTGGTCTATAGCCCCGAAAGCCCCATGGATATCCGCATTTCGAGCAATGCGAGGAACTCTTTTTTTGCCGGCCATGTGGCGCTGGTGGCTACCTCCGCTTTTTTTATGGCGCAGGTGTATAATGATTATCATCCGGAATCCCATCTGAGAGGACTGATGTATTCTATAGCAGGAGCGGCTACCCTCACGACCGGCTATCTGCGATCGAGGGCCGGGGAGCATTTTTTGTCCGATATCGTACTAGGTACTACGGTCGGCACTTTGTCGGGCTTGCTGACGCCAAAACTTCATAAAGCAAAATGGATAAAGAACCAGCGGCTCAGCATCATCCCGTTCACCGGGCCAAGCAGCGGGTTGGCCGTACTGTATAAGCCATAAGCCGCTGGATCTGACATCCGGCTCAGGCGGATGGCGGATGGGGCCCCCGCCTTTTTATGATCGACCGCAGCCGGAGCCGGTTGTATTGCTGAAGCCACATCGGGTAAAGATTATACAGCAGATTGGAAAAACAGATCAGCAGCGCCCACCAGCCATGCCCATGCGCAATGGCATATACCGCGGTAAACAGAAAGATGCACAGTCCTATAAAATGAAAGCGCTCAAAAATGTAAGTCCGCTGGATATATTTCTTCTCAGCCCCCGCCACCCCGATGACTTTATAACCTGGATACCGCCGCTGGATCCGCCGGTTGATCCAATCCCCGTCCTGACTGTACCTTCTGATGACCATGATTCCCACTCTTTTGTAGATCCGCGCCGCAGATCCCAGCTGAATACGGTCCAGAAAGGAGTTTGGAACCAGACCGGACAGGATGGCAGCGCCGAGGAAAATATACAGCCATGCCGGTTCCATTTTCGTAAAGCAAAAAACCGTGACAGGCCCCAGATGCAGGACCGACCAGAAAAAGTTTGGGATCGCATTGTAGCCTGCGGCCAGTCTGATGGCGGAGGCTCTGCCGGAGCCGCGTTGAGTCGTTCTCATTTATTTGTTATATGCATCGATCGGTTGACTATTCAATATAACGATTTAACGGCATGGATTTAACAGCATGGATTTAACGGCCGGCTGAATTTCATTTGGGTGTGGTTCGGCGCAGGCTCAGGCGCAGGCTCGGGCCGTGATTCGCCCAGCCCCCGTTCGGGGAGGGGCGGCGCCCCTTTTTGATCGAAGGTATTCCTGAGTTTGTCGAAATAATTTTTGTTTTTCCCGGGTAATGGTAGCTTTATCGGGCCTGTTACCAAAACCGGGTCATCCACCA
>DATHHO010000180.1:0-4167 GCA_035317125.1 Puia sp. | reverse complement strand
CCTCGATGTTTATAAAAATCCTGCCTGCCTCATCCGAAACGGCCGTTTCCGGCTTGCCTTCCAGAGAGACGGTAGCCATCACTTGTTCCGTCACCGGGTCGATCACGGAAAGATCGCGGCCCCGGCCATTGCAGGTGATGATCTTTTTGGAAAAAGGGTCGAACATGATCGCATCCGGGTTCTGGCCCACGGGGATCTGACGGAGGACCTGGCTGGTCTTCAGGTCAAAGACGGTCACGCTGTTGAGCCGGCCATTGCTCGTATATCCTTTGCCGAGAGCTTCGTCAAAGGCGATGCCATGCACGCCGGTCGTATTGGGTATGACACCCACGGAGTCGCCTGTCCGCAAGTCGAGGATATTGACCTGCGTGCCATGTGAAACGTAGATCTTTTTGTCGGGGCCTACGGCGATATAGTCCCAGCCTCCGGGGCTGCCGATCTTAAAGGTCTTCTGGAGGTGGTAAGGGCCTGGACCCTGTGCGTCGGCGTTATGGGTAGTAATAAAGATCAGGGCAATCGTTGAGAAGAGGGAGAGCAGGAGGAGTCGCATATGTTTTATTTATGATGGAATGGTGACAAGATTATCCGTTGTTATTGTCCTTCGTCTCGGCCGGGCCGGGGGTCTCCTTATTTTCTTCTTTGTCTTTCCTGAATTCCAGTTTCCCGAACTTCCAGGTAAAGTTTATCCCAAACGAGCGGAAAGGTATCCTCCGGCTACTGTTCAGGGTAAAATTCGATCCCGTCACTGCTGTCTCCTGGCCAAGATATTTTGAAAATGGGTTTGTCGTGGTAAAGGCGATGCTTCCTTTCTTATTCCAGATCTGTTTGCGGAAGGCAAAGTTATAGGATGTAAAGGAAGGGTATTTTCCCTGTATTTCATTCCTGGGGGAATTGAAATTGCCAAAAAATTCAAGGACAAAGCTGTTGCTGAGCTGGTAGGTTGCATTCATATTCATGCGGTAATTGAAGCTGGTAATGGAATTGCCAGCCAGCGTACCGGTGGTGATGTAGCGGTCGAAAAAAGAAAGATTGCCCCGGACATTCAATTTAGCCGTCAGCGGCACGGAGCCATAGATGTTCAGTCCGAAATTATTTTCGGCCCCGATGTTCACGGGCCTTGTAACGGACACATTGGTATAAGTCGAATCCCCGATCTGATAGCTCGGGTAATAGATCACATAGGGCTGGATATCGTGTTCGGACCGGTGATAGAACAGCACGATGTTCAGGGCGCTGCCTTTCTCAAAGGATTTGCTGTAGGTGAGGTCGATGTTATGTGCGACCTCCGGAGCGAGATAAGGGTTACCGGTGCTGATGTTCTTCGGATCGGCTGCATTTACAAAGGGATTGAGGTTGCGGTAATTGGGCCGCTGGATCCTTTTGGCATAGCTGATCTTCAGCGATTGCTCTCCGGCAAAGCTATGGGAGAGGATCAGCGATGGGGTCAGGGTATTGTAGCCGGGTATGGGAGCGCTGGCCGCCTTGGAAAAAACCGCGTCCGTCTCCGTTCGCTCATAACGCAGGCCCCCTTTGACTTCCAGCCATGCGCCGAGTGGGAAAGTTAAGGAGCCATACCCCGCATAGTTATGACGGGTATAAGTAAGCGAATTGGACTGGGAGCTGTCATAATCATAAGTGGAAGCCGGCTGGAGGGAATATACATCCGAAACGCTGGTGATATGCCTGACCTGCATTCTGCCGCCGGTCTCCAGCCTGACTTTTTCGCTCAGGGGCTGGGTGTAATCGAGGCGGATATTCATTTCATGGTCCTTGCCCGCGTTGTTGCTGTACGATCCTGTGAAGATGGAATCACCGGAAGGGCGGCCCTGTTCCTGGCTATAAAAGGAATTGTTTTTCCCATTGCTGCCTTCATACTGAATATTCAGCTCCCGGTCTTCCTGGGGAAAGGTCCTTTTGTAGCTGAGGTTCCAGTCGAGGGACTGTCCCCGGAAATGGCTGCTGGAATGCACGAGGCTGTACAGGTCCGAGAGCATATTGCCCGAAGGAGCCGCATACTGTGCCTGCTCCTGCTGATAAGCTCCTTTATTGTTGTTGCCGAAATTATCATAGCCAAGCGACCCGGAGAGGTTATCCCGGTGGCTGATGTTCCAGTCGAAGCCTAATCCCGATTCATAACCATTCCGGTAGAAGGCGCTGCTGCCCTGCTGCAGAAGGCTGCTCTTTGTTCCTCCTGCCGTGTCCTCCGAAGAGCGGTCCGAGCTGTTGATCGTCGTGGCTTCCCGTTGCGCGTTGCCGGAGAAAAATGCATTCATGCCAAAGCTGCCTTTCCGGGCATTCAGGTTGAGTGAGCCATTTTCGAGCCTGCTGCCGCCCGTGAGGCTGATATTTCCGTTGATGCCTCTGATCTTATTCTCCTTCAGGATGATGTTGATGATGCCGCCGGTGCCTTCCGCATCATATCTGGCCCCGGGGCTGGTGATGACCTCGATGCTTTTTATCTGGCTGGCGGGGATGGTCTGAAGGGCATCGGCGAGATTGTTCCCGAAGATGCTGGACGGCTTACCATTGATGAGGAACAGGATGTTTGAATTTCCCTGCAGTTCTACATTCCCATCCACATCTACGGATACCATGGGAACTTTTTTCAGGATATCCGTCGCTACGCCTCCCTGGGAAGTGATGTCCTTTTCCGCGTTGTACACCATTTTGTCGATCTTGTTCTCCACCAGCCCACGGGGCGCCGTAACGGTGACGCTCTGCAGGGCATCCGTCTTTTTGGAGAGCAGCAGGTCGCCGAGTGAGATCACGGGTGTCTTGCCGGGATAGGCAAGCGGTCCTACGGACCGGGTCTGGTATCCGATAAAATCGATGGAGAGGGTATAATTACCGGGCGTCAGGCCACTGAGGCTGAAAACCCCTTTTTCATTGGTGGTCGCGCCATTGACGGGCCGCGTATTGTTCTGCGCATATACGGCGACGGTGGCATATTCAATGGCACTGTGACTGACCGAGTCAACTATTCTGCCGGTGATCCTGCCTTTTTCTTTGGGGGGACCGGGTTGCTGATCAGGATGGTCGGATTGCTGGGCCTGAACGAAGAAACAGGAGCTAAAAAGAGCTAAAACGATACAGAAATGCTTCATGGGTTGACTTTACGCTGGTAAAGGCGCAATTTAACGCCATATTCTGAAGTAATTCTGAAGGTAGGGTCGCTGCCTCAGCTGACCCTTTTTCCGTGGAGGAGCATGTCGACGGCCTGGTCAAGGGAGCCGGCGGCGGTGATCTCGCCGGAATTGACGAAAAAGATCTCGTCGGCATTCTCGATCGTATTGAGCCGGTGAGCGATGATCACGCGCGTGGTCGTGTCGGGCAGCTTCCGCAGGATCTCTTCCAGCAGCTGTTCGGTGACCGTATCGATATTGGCCGTGGCCTCATCGAGGACAAGCAGCTCCGGATTGCGGAGGACGGCGCGCATAAAGGCGATCAGCTGTTTCTGCCCCAGGCTGATCCCATCGCCGCCCGATGTCACAGGGGTATCCAGTCCGGCGTCAAAACGCACCAGCAAGGATTCCAGATTTGCATTCCGGATCACTTCCGTCAGCCCATCCGTAGAATAGTCCTTATATTTTTCGTTGCCATAAAGGATGTTCTCTCTTACCGTGCCGGTGAACAGGAAAGGTTCCTGCAGAATGAACCCGATCTTACTGGCCCGTTCCGCCGGGCTGTAGGAACGGATATCCTTACCATCCAGCAGCACCACGCCTTCCGTAGGATCATACAAGCGTGCGATCAGGGATGCGGTAGTCGTCTTGCCGCCGCCTGTCGGGCCTACCAGCGCGTACGTCTTGCCGCGTTGCATACGGAAGCTGTTGTGATACAGGACCTGCTTGCCGTCGGGATAGCTGAAGGACAGTTTCCTGAATTCGAGTATGGGGACAGGGCTGCCTGACATGGAAAAAGGGGACTGAGCAGGAGAAACGGGCGAAGGGCTGTCGCCAGGTTCGGCCATCTGACCGTCAGTAGAGGAGAGGGCGGACCCATCTTGCCTGACCACGGCGGGCAGGGTGGTAAGATTGGATTCCATGGCGAGGATCCGCGATATTCTGTCCCATCCGGCCAGCGCTGTCTGGAAATTCGCCCAGAGGGCAGCCAACTGCTGAAGGGGGCCATAGAAATTATTGGCATAAGACAGGAAGCTGATCAGCA
>DATHHO010000179.1:0-15321 GCA_035317125.1 Puia sp. | reverse complement strand
GAGCGATATCGTATGGGCTATCAATCCCCTGAACGATACGATGGAGAAGCTGATCTTCCGTATGAAGGAATTCGCCGCGGAGATCCTGGAGCCCCTGAATATAAATTATTCGTTTAAGGAAGAAGGCAATTTTTCGGCCGTGAAGCTGGACGTAAAAAAGCGGAAGGATTTTTATCTGCTTTTCAAGGAAGCGGTCCACAATGCGGCGAGGCATAGCCGCTGCCGCAACCTGTATATCCATCTTCAGCAGGACCAGCAGTTCCTTCACCTGAAGGTAACGGATGACGGCATGGGCTTCGATGCGGAGGAGATCCATAACGGCAATGGCCTTGCGAATATGCATGCAAGGGCCAGCTCCATGAGCGCGACCTTTAATATAGACACGGCGCCCCAAAAGGGATCTTCCATTCTGGTGGTTACTCCCATCACATGATTATCACATGATTGAGGTATAACGCCTGGCGGATTATTTTGTCTATTTTCACCGCTGGCCCGAGCTCAGCTGGGAGGACAAAGAGTCCAACCTCCGGCGCTTAAAAAAATACAGCATAATGAAGATCGGCGTAGTATTATACGAGGATAACAGTAACCTCCGCGAAAGCCTCTGCAACCTGATCGCGTTCTCCAGCGATCTGCAGTTGCTTGGCAACTACCCGGGAGTGGGCGATGTATCCAAGCAGGTGAAGGAGCTGAAGCCGGATGTGATCCTGATGGACATCGACATGCCGGGTATGAACGGGATCGAGGCGGTGAAACAGGTGCGGTCGTTCAACCGGGATGTGCAGATCATCATGCTGACCGTTTTCGACGACAACCAGCATGTGCTTGACGCTATCTGCGCCGGCGCCTCCGGATACCTGCTGAAAAAATATATTTCCGATCACCTTCTCGAATCGATCAAACAGGTGCTACAGGGCGGCGCACCGATGTCCCCGGGGATAGCGAGGATGGTCATAGAAAGCATGCACAAGAGCCCCGGCGCCAGCCCCGAAACGGATGAATATCACCTCACCCGGAGAGAGAAAGAGATCCTCGGCAGCCTTTCAAAAGGCAACAGCTATAAGATGATCGCGGCCGAGCTCAATCTCAGCATCGACACCGTGCGGACGCATATCAAGAACATCTACGGAAAATTACAGGTACACAGCCAGATCGAGGCCGTTTCGAAGGCGATGAATGAGAAGCTGATCTGAACCAATGACCGGCGGGTTCGCCGAATGGCGGACCGGCGGATGCCACGTTTCAGAAATAGTTCTGGGAGAAATATTTTTTCGTCCTGAACCAGCGTATCGCCAGATAGATCAGGAAACCCAGCGGTCCGAGCATACAGGTGAGGATCAGCGCCGGTACGATCGCCGAGTGCCTGATCCTGTACTTCACCGAATCCCTTTTTATCCAGACGGCAACCATGAGATCGAAGGCGAGGAAATGCACCCATCCCGCGAGGAGCAGCGCCTTGTTCTGGTATAAGGACTGGATGCCATCGAGGGAGAAGAACTTTGGCAGGTCCGAGCCCCGGAAATTGGCAAAGTTCAGCCCGGTGTAGATCAGCGCCAGCAGGGCGATAACGATACCGACCAGGAATCTGTCATATCTCGCCCAGTATGGGCTCATAAAGAGGAGGACCAGCCATCCCAGGGCGGCAATGGCGCTGGAAACAGTAAACAGTGTATCGGATGTCATATTTATTGGATAATGATTAATAAAATAACGGTCAGTGTCAATAATGCGTTCGGTGTCGTGAACGGATCGGCGTTGTCATATCGTTGTCAGATAATTTATAGCCGTCAGCGATGGGAAAAAGAAATAAGCTCCTCCTTTCACCGTCACAAACCGTTGCAGCCCCGTGATATATTTATTCACCGGAGTGTCTGGCAAGGTAAAATTCTGCTCGGTGCCCGGAGCCGGATTCTCCCTCACCCCGATGATCGGATCGGGGTCATTGTACAGTTGTTTGAATTTAGGATAATTTGCCCAGGTATATTGAATAAATTCGTATTGCCTCGAGATGTCCGCGTTGAAACAGGTGAACAGCAGCCCCACTTCCCCGTCCGGTGTATAGTGCAATGGCGATCCTTCATAAGGATCACCGTATAGTCGTGCCCTGCGGATGATGCGATGACGTTTGGACAGCTTCAGGGATTCGGCGGGGCCATTGTCCTCAAAGCTGTCGCGGGGGTTGGTCCTGCGCAGATGGGAGCCGAAAGGGCATTTCAGTCCCTCCTTGTCGGTGTCCGAATAGCCGAAATCGTCATCGTCGCTGAGCCCACCCGGGTCCTTATCCGGGTATTTTACGACGGGCGCTCCGCTGGGCCAGCGGCCCATCATCTTCGCGGCGAGCCTTACACTTTCATCGGGATTTACGGAGCCGTCGGCATTCTTCGTCTGCTCATTCAGGAAACTCCAGTACCCCGTGACATCCTGCTGCACCTGGCGCATGACCATATACGTTCCATTGCGTCCAAGGTCTTTTTTTCCCGTGCCCGAAGGATCGGAAGGCAGCAGGGAGGTATTGCCCTGTTCTTCCGCCAGCAACGGCGTATCGGGGAAAACGTCGTATTCGTTCTTATAACCCATCACGAACTCTCCGGCATTGACATAATCGTTGGCGGGCCCTGTCCTGCCACTGCCTTTGATAACGGGCTGCGAGATGCCATCGCGGAACCCAAAATGTTCTTTGTTCTTGTCGAGTGTCTGTCCGTCGAGCTGGGAGATCTCTTTCAGCCCCCATGAACCGGCTTCCGGCCGCAGTTGGCGGTAATAACCCAGCGCCCTTTCCTTATCGGCCCCGAAGACCATCAGCAGGACGTGGACCTCTTCATTACCGGGTCCGCCCCATCGCCATTGCTCCGGAGCGCTGCTGTCCATGTCACCCAGCAACCTTCTGCGGTGGGGCGTGGTCATGCCTTCCCTGAACTCCCGGGTGAAATTCTGCATATTGCTTTCTTTCAGACCCAGCGCCCGCAGGCCCGCAGCCGTAAAGGCGATATTCAGGCAATTGGATTTTTCATGGTGCTCCACATTCGTGATCCTGCCGGAGCATTCGCGGATGAATTTTTTGGCGGCCGTTGCATCGGTGACGGTAAGCAGGGCGTACCTTGAATACATCATGTGCTTGTAGCCGCGGACGATATAACCTTGTATATCGGAGAGTTCCAGTGTTTCCATATCAACTGTTTTAAAATCTTTGTAAAAATTGCTGGGCCTTCTTTTCGGAAAGCTCCTGCATGAGTTCATTACGTATATAGCTGTTGTTCATTACATTCTTGATCGAGAGGTGCGGATAGGCGCAGTACCAGACCGCCGTGGGCACCTGGTAGTAGCGGCTCCAGGCCAGGAAATGTTCTTCGTCATAGGCGCCACCTGTAAAAAGGAACTTCGTCCTCGGGAAATTGACGGTGTTGCTCCAGATCCCCGTGAGTCCCCATCCCGATTTGTCGATAAAATCGCCAAGGTATTGCTGCCAGCTTCCATCGAAATTACTGAAGAACAGCATGCGTTTATTATTGTCGATCATCACCCACCGGGCAAAGTGAATGGTGGGGATGCCCATCAACTTACCGTTGACGAACAGGTTTTTGATCAGGGATTTGGCGAACAGCATCAGGCCCTGCAACGTGATGACGCGCATTTTTGCCGGCTTCATGACCAGTACCTGCGTGAACTGGTTCTGATTCTCAAGGTCTTCGTATTCTTCCAGTTTCCGGACATGCGTCTCATCGATCTGACTGGGGGTAAGGCCCAGTGGTTTGTCGCTGCGCTCATACAGAAAATGGATCAGGACGATCCAGATCAGGATCAGCGGCGAGAGGATGAGCAGGATGATCCCCAGCAGCGCCATGCCCAGCCATCTGATCTTTGGCAGCGGCACCGGCTCCTTCGCCCACAGAAATTCTGGTCGCGCGGAGATCTCCGTCTTGATCTTCGTGTGGATCTCAACGGCCGACCGGCCCTTCCAATCCCCTTTGTGGATGAAGTTCCAGATATAATTCCGCAGCAGGCTTTCTTGTCTGACCTCTCCGAGGGCCCTGCCCGGCGCGCCGACAAAAGAAGCCGCCATTTTCACCCGCCACTGGCGGAGGTATTGTTTCCTGCTTTCCACTGTCCGGGCTCCGGGCGCGGGATAATCTTTGCAGCAGGAATACATATTGTCGATAAGGTCCGGGCAGCCCGATACCAGTCCAGTGAGGTGATTGTCTTCGCTGCCATCGAAGTCGGAGGAGAACACGAGCCGGGCTCCGATATGCGTGCCCGCTTTTGTATCTGCTTCTTCTGGCTCCAGCAGGATCCACCGGGCATAATGGATATTGCCCAGGGTTTCGAACGGTTCCTGCAACCCCTTTTCGAGGTCTGTCCGGATGCTCTTCAGATAGGCATCCAGCCGGTCATGCGAGCCGTGGATCACCGGGGTAACGAGCGTCATGGGATTCTGGCGTGTCATGAGGTTAGTTTATGATTGAAAAGGCCACTACAAAATTATTCGGGAACGGTCCTTCCTGAAGCCCGGTCCCTCTGCCTGCCCTGCCCGGTTCGCGATGGACATCCGGGAGCCGGAGCACGGCGGCCACGAATTCGGAGATCGTCACGGCATTGATATACTTTCCATAACATTCGTGCAGCGCATAACCATAGTTCATGTACACGGCATCTCTTTCGGGGTCGAAGCGTCTGGGGTCCGGAAAGGCCGCAGGGTCCATCATCGCCGCCGCTGTCAGAGCAAAAACAACGCTCTTCGCCGGGATGGTATATTCCTTCTGACCCTTGCCCTTCAGGGTATGCTGCCGCTCGCTGTAACGGATCACGCCGGGTTGTGCCGGGTTGAACCGCAGGGCTTCGCTCACATAGCCATACATCCTCTTCATATCTTTCTGCTGTGCGCAGGCTATCGCGCCCTTCAACGCGTCGGGCCGGTTGAATAATTCATCCAGCACGAGGATGACGGCCTTGTTCGTCGTTTCGAGGATGCCGGTGATCAGCCCTCCCATATTACGCTGGAGCATATCGTCGTCAAACCATTCGTTGCCAGGCTCCCGCTGGAGAAGGATCAGCCGGTTGAGCACATTATCTTCCAGCCGGATCCCATCCCTTTCGGCCTGCTTTCTGTCCCTGATCAACTGGATCAGCCAGGCCTTTCGTTCGTCGGCGGCATTCACCGCGGCCTGGTGTTTGGCCGCATTATTCGTAAAATTGAGGAAGAGGTCATAGAACAGGGCACGCAGCCAATTTTTCATGATGTCCTCCGTCGGTCCCGGCACCCCGAAATAATGCCCGATGAAGCGCACCAGCACCACCCGGCATAAGCTGTCCGCCACGTCTATCTTGCCATGGACCTGTGCGTGGCTCAGGATCTCTTCCGCCGAGCTGCGGATATAGCCCCGGATCGTTTCGAGGTCCTCTCTTTTTGCGGACCTGCGTATGAGGTTCCTTTCACGGTCGAACTGTGGGTTCATGCGGTCCATTCCTAAAAAAAAGGCCCCTTTTTGTCTGGCCATTTTCCGGCCGTTGATCTCTTCGATGGTGAAGTCCTCGTCTCTTTCCATCAGCTCGACGAGCAGGTCATTTTTATTGACGGTCACCAGTTTTGTGGGCCAGAGCTTCAGAATGGGAAAACGTTTCTGGAGCCAGGAGAACAAACCCGTTTTCCTGCGGGCCATCATCAGCCCGATCTGCCCGCCCATCCTGCCGAAGACATTCGGCTCTCTGGGAAGGTCCTTCTGCGGACGCATGGGCGGCCTGTCTTCCTGGTACAATCGTAAGATGAACTGTCCGGCCGCGGTAGTCCTGTAGGCGAACACCTCATTTCTCCATCCCTCAGAGACCTGGTTTATCCGGCACATGGCCCCTCCGAACTCTTCGGGCAGCACCAGCGGGGCGCCAACGGCGGCAAAGGCGATATCGGCCAGCGTCAGGGTGGGGCCGCAGAGATATTTTCGTCCATCGCCGAGCAGGGCGTCGACCTTATCGAAGATCTCGCGGATGCCTTTTTCTATCTTTTCCTGCGGGTCGGCCCCGAGCGCATAATCTCTTGTCAGCGCCTGGCGGACCGAGGAGTAGCTCATTTTATAGATCAGTCTCTCCTCGGAGGGAACACGTTGGGTGAAGAGCGCACGGGCGAGGGCAGGGGAGGGCAGCAATTTTGAATACACATACTGGCTGACCATATCCTCGAATTCACCGGCGAACAGACTGTACAGCACCAGCACCTCCTTTCTTTTTGCCGGGTCATCGGGTATCAGCCTGCGGCAAGGCGGGCAATGTCGTTCGATGTATTGTATGATGCTGTCCGTGCTGTAGATCAGCGCATCCGTCCGTACCAGGACAGGATGATTGCCGGGCCCGTTGGCTCCGGTCAGCCTGTTGGCGATGGTGTTGCAGAATGGCGGGGCATGGGGTTCGTCATGGTATAGGATATCATTCCGGTCGAGGGCCCATCTGGCTATCTCGTCGGCGCCACCCATATTATTGCTGATAAAGCTGGGGGCCTTTTTAGCATAGGAAAAACCGGTACTGTATCTGATCGGGTCCAGCTCGTACGTGGTCTTGATCATAAAATCAACTCGTTTTATTTTTTTGTCCCGCTGCCGCTGTTGTTGCCGCCGCCGGCGGCGCCGACGTCACTGCCGCCTTCGCGGCGCTCAGTCCATGCGGATTTTTGCCAGCCAGTTTTCCCGCGATCCCAAAGACCAGGATCTCGCCGATGATGATCAGCAGGTAACGCAGGGACTCCGGGGAATAATTATTGGACAACCAGAAATAGCATTCGGTGGACAGCGCGCTCACGGCGGCGATAAGAGTAAGTCCCCATTTCAGGGCTTCCATATGCAGATAGGCGGAGTGGACGCCATCCGTCGACTGTACTGGGTCGGGCCGGATCTTCCGCAGCAGGTACACATTCCCGATAATATCGCAGAGCCAGGGCAGGGCCTGGGCCCAGGCCATCACGACAAAGAACTCCTGTCCGAAGCCGGTGATCATTTTCCCCGACACATGCATGCAGACGAGGAATATGGAAAGATAGGCGCAGGGCATGAAGAGGAAATCGATATACAAATGCCTTTTCAGGGCAAGGACGGCTTTTTTGGATTGGGCGGGATCGGGCAGCAGGTACAGCCCTTTGATCAGATTGACGATCTCCCTGGCAGTAGCCGCCAGCTCGAGGCCCATGATACGGAATTTACGGACCACCACATCTTTGGTATAGAAATGCCGGTCCTGCAATCCCATGAGGAAGATGAAGAGCTGCATGGCGCCAAACGCGATACAGAACAGGCCAAGATTATCGGTTATGGATAGTTGCATATCGTTTAGGGTTTACTGAAGACCCCGGATGGCGCAGAGGCGGGCGTTTGAGCGTTGGGCATCTGAATATTTTGTTTTTGCGCATTCGGCGTCTGGATTTGTATCAGTTCTTTTCTCATCACGCTGCGGTCCTCTTTATAATCTTCCCATTTGAAACCGATGAGAAATTTTGTGGCCGCCTCCGCTCCCCGGACAAACATGTCGATCTTATTCTGATCGGTGAGAAAGAAATTGAGCCAGTTGAAGTCGGCCAGGGGGATGGTGCCGATGCCCTTCTCCAGGATCTTATTCTTGATCAGGAAATCCTTATCATAGTAATTGCGGATCGTGTTGAACATCCTGCCGAAATAGCCAGCCGGGCTCCATTTCTCCGGGTCATTAGCCGAATCGTCCGGTTTGCTGTCATCGAGGTCGATGCCGAAGGACGGAAGCCTGGGCACGATGACATTGGGGTTGTAGAAAAGATTGATGGGGAAATTGGACAGGATACCGCCATCCACAAAGCGGGTCGTGGAAGGTGGGTTGTCCTCATTCAGCTCCTTCCAGGCCTGTATGATCTCGGGGTCCTGGCATGGGATATTGCTGATAAAATAGGATTCGAAAAAGATGGGGATGGACATGGAGGCGCGTACGAACCCAGCGGGTTGCAGGGTATCGATATCCGCTTCTTTCCGGAAGAGCTTGCACATACCGGGGAACTGGATCTTGTTCTCCGTTACCAGCTCGGAGGCGATAAAGGTCACATCTCCTTTCAGCCCGTTCAGTTTTTCCGGGTTGTCAATCCGCAGGTGAAGACCGGCGATATCCGCTCCCGCCTTTGCATTAAGCTGGGTGACGGTATTGACCCCGTTGGCGGCGAGCTGTTCCTTTATCCAGTCGTACAGATAATCGCCGGGGTTTATGCCGAAGCCCGCATTTTTCAGCTTACCGAGCAGGTCGGTCATATACGAAAGGAGGATGCAGAGTATCAGGATGGAGACGCCTGTGAGGGTGAAGCAGAGCTTGGTGGCAAAGGGCGCCCAGGAAAAGACCTTCTGCAGACCCAGAAAAGCGATGTCGCCCGTCAGCAGCAGGACCAGGCCGATGAGGATGCCCAGGATCCATCTGCGGATCTTGCCAGTAAAATCCGGGTCTTTGATAAAGCTGCTGATGAGGCGGCGCGCGACCGGGTGTCCGTCAACCAGCCGTATAAATTCCAGCTTACAGATGCTGTCGAGCACCTTCTCGGATTTCGCGTCTTCCTTTTTGCCGATGACGGTCATCAGGGCGGTATTGATGGCGCCGGCGCTGGTGCCGGCAAGACGGATGAACCGGATATTCATGGCTTCGAGGACCCAGGTATATCCGACCAGTGCGATACCGAGCACGCCACCGCCTTTCTGGACGAGGTTCACATACTGGCGACCCTCACCGTCCAGCACATCGGAGACGACGAAGGGATTGGTTCCTTCCTTGAAATGGGTCTTCAGCTGGGTCATGCAATCGATGACCCGCCGGTCATTGATAAAATCCGCGGTCTTCAGCTCTTTTGTCTTTTGGGGCATGCCATAGATTTTTACAGAGCTTCCCCGGCGGGAATGCTCGTGCGAATGCTACTAAACGGCCTTACAAGGGTTCGCCATTTTTTTTTTAAAAATGGCCGTTTTGAATGAAAACGAGGGGTTTTGAATATGCTACCAAGCGAGGGCTAACCGACTGTCCGGGTAATGGTTCCGATTCCGATGGATGCTGTTATGCTATCACCGGTTTAAATATACATAATATTGGAATAGATGGGCAAAAAAAAGGGACGATCCGGGGAATACCGTAGATATACTATTTTATTTACGTGTTTTATCGGAGGCGCGTTATCCTTCCGGCAGAAAATTCTTTTTGATCAGCTCGAGTCTGATCAGCTTTAATGCCCTTGATTTATGGCCCAGTACGGAGGAGATGCTGATGTTGAGCTGTTTGGCAATCTCCTTTGTTTTTTTCCCATCGATGAAGATCAGGTTGAATACTTCCCTGCATTTTGGGGTGAGGCTATCGGCCAGTGCGTAGATCTCCTGCACCATATCTTTTTTGGGTTGCTCGAAGATATCCCAGGGCTCTTCGTTCTGTGCGAGGAAGCTGATCTCCTTGTGGGCCTTCACTTTTGTCCGGGAAGCCCGCAGATAATCGAGGCCTGCATTGCGCGCGGAGATGAGCAGAAAGCCTTTTATGGCGCCGGCGCTGTCATATTTTTTTCTCTTTTGCCAGAGCTTCACGATGATCCTGTGGTAGATATCGGCAGCTTCCGCTGTGTTCTGTACTACGGCCAGGATGAAGAGGTAGATGGATCTGTAATAATATAAGTAGATCTTTTTGCACGCTGCCCTGTCTCCCGCCTGAAAGGCCAGGATGTCGGCAGCCGATAAGGTTTCGGCCATTTGATGAAAGCTTTTTAGTAATACGTGATAGGGGGAATTTTGTCGAGTGGGGGAGGATAAAAAACCTGGAGGTTACGTACAAACACCTAGTCCCGATCTTACCATTATTTATCCCGATCTTCCTGGTGCGGCAGGCCGGAATCCGGCAGCTTTGCGAAAATGAATACATCGGCCACTGAGAAAATAAGCCTCCAGACTGCCGCCTCCGGAGACCTTTCCGGGTTAGCCGCACTCGCCGGAACCATCTTTCAGGAAACTTACACCGGCATGATGCCGGAAGAGGATCTGCGGGCCTATATAGCGACGGCCTTCAGCGGGGAGCAGATCCATTCCGAATGGATACTGCCGACAAGCCATTTCATCATAGCCTTCTGTGGGCAGGCCCTGGCAGGGTATGCCAAGATCAGCACCCGGCGAAGGGCGGAAAGGCCGGAACCCGGAAAATACATGGAGATCGAAAGATTGTATATCCTCCAAAAATTCCAGGGGCGGAAAATCGGCGCTGCGCTGATGGATGCCTGTGTGCGGTTAGCCGGGGACCAGGGGTTTCAGACCATCTGGCTGAATGTATGGGAACAGAATACGCGGGCCATCGGATTTTACAAGCGCAGGGAATTTGTGCTGGTGGACTGGTCTTTTTTTATGCGGGGCAAGGACCGGCAAAAAGGGTTGTGGATGAAAAGGGAGTTTTAGTTTAAATTGCAGTATGCCTTTACTTTTCAACCGCGACCAGCAGACTACTTTCTATCGTAACCCGATATCCCTCCATGACCTCAATTCCTCCGTGCTGGTGGAGAGCCATGATACCATCCGGCTGGATCATGCGGGCATGACCTTTCAGAACTGGTGTTTCGGGGGCTTCCGGCTGGCGTACAGTGTGCTGGGGCAGCAGCAGGAAACAAGCTATGATATCAGGAACGATATTGACGCCGTAAAGATCTATTTCAACCGGAGCGGCCGCACCCGGATCGATTACCATCAATTATCAAAAACATTTTCGCTGCGGGGCGGGCAATGCAATATGCTTTATTCCGCCGAACTGGACAGCCGCATGTCCCATGTCGACAACCATTCGGAAATGTTCTCCCTTCAGATCACCCGGGAAGGTTTTCTGGGACTGATCGGGGAAGGCGACGACGGGCTCGACAGGTTTATCGGTAAAACGGTGGGGCGGCAGGCGGCCTTGTACTCCGATACATGGTTTCCGATGAATGCGGCCATGGAAAAATGCATCGATGAGGTCCTCCATTGTCCATTCGAACGCGACATGAAAACGATCTACCTGCGTTCAAAGGCGCTGGAGCTGTTTGTCCTTTTTGCTCATTCCGGGGCAAATATGCCGGAGGCGGTGGCGGCAGGAAGCCAAAGGAATGTGGGACCGAAGCCACTTTTCGGACTGAAACCACAATCCGGGACGGAACTGCTTTCCGGAACGAAGAAGATCTCCGGCAGAAAGCTTGAATCCGAAAAGGAAAGGCTTTATTTCGTCAAAGATCATCTGATCCAGAACTATGCGAATCCGAATTCGCTCTCCGCGCTGGCAAAGGTTTCGGGTCTTAACGAGTTCAAGCTGAAGAAAGGGTTCAGGGAATTGTTCAAGACCTCCGTGATGGACTTTCTGATCAGTTACCGTCTGGAGATGGCCCGCGACCTTTTGTTGAACACCGGCAAGAATATCTCCGAAGTGGCTTATGAGACCGGCTATGCCTCTCCTGCTTATTTTGGAAAAGCCTTTAAGAAGAAGTACGGCGTTAGTCCAAAAAAGCTTGGCTGATTGGCATGCGAGCCCCTCAAAATCCAGTTTATTTTGGCTGGCATTAAACTTTGGACATCTTCCGGCAGTCTTCTCAAAAACCAACTTCTCATGAAGAAAATAGGAATTTTTCTGTTCCCGATATTTGCGCTGACCTTTACGGGGCTCGCCCAACCGGGGCAGATCCTCCGGCCGGATGGCAAAATGATAAGCGCTGCTTTTGTCGACCGTATCGTTAAGAAGCTGATGGATACTGCGGATGTCGCAGGGCTGAGCCTGGGTATTATCAATGACAACAAGGCGGCTTATGTGCATGCGTATGGTTATAAGGACAGAGCGGGCAAAACGCTGAATGATACGGCCACCTGTTTTTATGCTGCTTCTTTGTCAAAGGCTTTGTTCGCGTACCTGGTCATGCAGCTGGTGGATAAGGGTTTGCTGGACCTTGACAAACCCTTGTACGCCTATCTGCCAAAGCCCCTGCCTGAATACGACAACTACAAGGACCTTGCGGGAGACGACCGCTGGAAATTGATTACGGCAAGGCATTGTCTTGACCACACGACGGGGTTCCCCAACTGGCGGGAATTCAATCCCCGCGATAATAAGAAACTCGAAATATTTTTTACACCTGGGGAGCGGTATGCGTACTCGGGAGAAGGATTGTACCTGTTGCAACTGGTCGTGGAGACCATAACGGGGAAGGGCCTGGAAGCGCTTGCCCGGGAACAAATATTCGGCCCTTTTGCCATGACCAGGACCAGCTATGTCTGGCAGCCTTCCTTCGAGACGAACTATGCCATGGGTCATGATCTGAATATGGATCCTTTGCCAAAAAGAAGAAGGAAGACTGCCAATGCAGCGGGCTCCATGGAAACAACCGTTGCGGATTACACCCGTTTTGTCGCGGCGGTGATGCAGGGAAAAGGCATCTCGCAGCGATCGGAACGGGAGATACTGTCTCCGCAGATCGGTATCAACAGCAAGCAGCAGTTCCCATCTCTGAGCACCGACACTACGAATGAGAACAAAAAAATAAAATTGTCATACGGGCTGGGATGGGGGCTGTTCACGACCCCATATGGAAAAGCGTTCTTTAAGGAAGGACACGATGATGGCTGGGTACATTATACGATTGGCTTTCCGGATAAAAAGATAGCCCTTGTTGTCATGTGTAACAGCTCCAGCGGAGAAAGTATTTTCAAAGAGCTCGTCGAACGATTGACGGGCGTTACCATTCCGTGGGAGTGGGAAGGATACACACCCTATCGCGCAACGGTGAAACTGCCGGAAGCCGTGTTGCAGCAATTCACGGGAAACTATGACGGGAAACAAAAGGCTACTATTTCGATCGTGGACGGTCGGCTGAAGGTCGAGTCTTCAACGGCAGGGCTGCCAAAGACGAATCTTTATGCGACGAATGACCATCATTTCTTTCTGAAGGTGATGGCTACGGATCTGGAGTTCGTCAAAGGCGCGGACGGAAAGATCGAAAAGATCATCGTCGATGATGAGGGGGAACACTATGCGTTAAAGAAGCTTCCCTGATCACATTCCACGCGCGTTCGCGCTCATCGGGACATGGCCGTATAACCCGAAGGGATGGAATACATGGAAGCCGGCGGGATCTTTTTATCATAGCCGGTCAGCGTCATGATCAGCGGCCCCGACATGGATTTTACGATCACCCCGTCGTCGCCGGCATCGATCAATTTCTTTAAGATCAGGCTGCCGGGCGTATAATAGAGGAATGTTCCTGCGATACAAACACCGGGTGTACCTCCGAGGTCTTTGGTAATCCACAAGTCCCTTTTCCCGCCGTGAATGCTCAGTACAATATGCCGGCAGGAATATTCCCCGATCTTTTCCGGTCCCAGTTGTTGAATGGTGATGTCCTTGTCGCTCAGGTGCATCGCCTGTTCCTGCATCGGGCCTACGAACTGAGTTGTATAAGCCGTCATGCCGGCGGCGTGAAGATGCGTCTCCTTACTGGCCGAAAGGTCGAACAGCAACACATCCTGATCTTTCTCCCCGGTCGGGTCCGCTACACCCGCCTTTATCGGGATGACTTTTCCATCTATCCGGACCCTGGATCCGGATTGAGAATAGACGATGATCACCTTATTGGCATGGACACATTCATAGGTGAGGGTGCCCTGGAACTGGGCGGAGGCGCCATGTAAAAAACCTGCCACCATCAACAGGCAAATTATTTTTTTCATGTGGCTAATCATTTGACTGGTTAAAAAATGGATTCTGGGCTGATTTAAAATACGACATATAACCTTAGCGAGCAAGCTCGTCCTGCTCCTGAATGCAAAAACCCTTCGCTTTCACGAAGGGTCTTGTGTCCCCGGACGGGTTCGAACCGTCGACCCGCTGATTAAGAGTCAGCTGCTCTACCAACTGAGCTACAGAGACAAAATGCAGGGCATAACGCCGGCCCTTTTTGCTAAAAAAAAGCCCCTCGCGGGACTTCCAGTAGTGGGAGTTGACGGGTTCGAACCGCCGACCCTCTGCTTGTAAGGCAGATGCTCTGAACCAGCTGAGCTAAACTCCCTTTTTTCCCTTCTTTCAGGCAGGTTCCTTTGAAAGGAGTGCAAAGATAAGGTCTAAAATAGTTCTACAAAATTTTTTTAAGGGGCGTAGACCCTAATATCCCCCGTTCTTCCACAGATTGTTCCTCCGGTCGGCATCGGGCAGCAGATGATCGGGGTCGAGGGTCACCGAGCGCAGCGACTGTCCGCCTGCCACACGAAGCTGACGGGACCCTGACTGTAGCCAGGTCTCCACCGGCACGGCAACTCTGGTCTTTGTCCCATCCTGCCATTCCAGTTCCATCGTACAAGGCATCGCCATCCTGTCCAGATTGTTCAGGGTGATCAGGATGCCTTTCTTCGGATCGTTCTGTACGTAGGTAACAGATTCCACTGCCAGGTCGAGTGACCAGTTGTGGTAATACCACTCCCGCCAGAACCAGGCAAGGTCTTCACCCCCCTCATTGTCCATCGTGTGGAAAAAATCCACCGGAGACGGATGCTTGAACGCCCAGTTCTTTATATACCGGCGGAACGCATAGTCGAAGCGGTCCTTGCCTAAGATCACTTCCCTTAATAGCACCAGCCCGAAGGCCGGTTTGAAGTAAACGATCGGATGCCGGTATTTCTCCGGGATCGCATCGGCCAGCGTCATCATGATCGGAGCGCCCTCATCATCGAGCAGCTTTAAAATCTCATCGGCCGGGTTGCCGCCTCCGGGTGCATATTCATCATCGCGCTTGGGCGCGAACTCTCCCTTGTTAAAGGCGTCCGATGCATAGATATCGATAAACGTGTTGAAGCCTTCATCCATCCAGCCATAACGGCGCTCATCGGAGCCCACGATCATGGGGAACCAGTTGTGGCCGATCTCATGCGCCGTCACCCAGTATAATTCTTTTCCTTTGTCGTTGATGCCATCGAAGACGATGCCGGGATATTCCATACCGCCGGCGATACCTGCTTCGTTGACTGCGACCGGGTAGGGATATACAAACCATTTCTCGGAAAAATATTCAATCGACCCTTTCAGGTATTCCGTAGCCCGTCCCCATGCCTTATCGCCCGCGCTTTCCACCGGATAGACCGACATGGCCAGACATTTTTTACCACCGGGGAGATTGACCTTTGCGGCATCCCAGATATACGCCCCCGAGGCTCCGAAAGCCACATCGCGTGTATTTTTCATGGCAAAATGCCAGGTCAGCGTGCCGTCACCGCCTGTCCGGGCGGGGCTGCCGCCCTTTGTGCTGCCCGCGCCTGCCCGTCCACCTTCGGCAACTTCCGAAGCCGTACGGATCATGACTGTCTTATCGCTGGACTT
>DATHHO010000178.1:0-30701 GCA_035317125.1 Puia sp. | reverse complement strand
GAGGCATTCCCCATGGCATTGGCCTGCTGGATCTGCTGTACCTCTTTCCAGATATTATCCGGGATAAAGCCCTGGACAATAAAGGCGAGGGAGAATAACAGGATGATCCAGAGCAGGAACTGGGTCAGACCGACGGCCCCGATGCCGGTGATCTTTCCCATCATCAGCTGGAAAGGCCGGACGGAGCTGACGATGACCTCGGCGATCCGGTTAGTCTTTTCTTCCATTACGCCGCGCATCACGGCGGCTCCGTAGATAAAGGTGAGGATATAGATCAGCAGCCCGCTGGCATACCCGATGGCGTAGGACATACCCTGGCTTGATGCCCTTGCCTGTTTACCCTGATCTTCAAAGGTCTGTAGTTCCGCGATATCGGAAGCCTTGCGGATCGAGTCAAGCCTGCTGCGGCTGATGCTGGTCTTCTCATAGATCATATGATCGGTTATGGCGCTGTTGACGCGGCCTTTCAGGTCTTCTACCCCGGACAGCCCCAGCTGCTTTTTATATTTCAGCCGGTATATGACTTTTGTGCCTTCCTGCAGCGGAGGGATGATGAGGACGGCAGAACAGCCCTTACCCTCATAATTCAGTGTATCCAGCGCCGGAGAGAAATCGAAGACGATCGAGGAGTCGCTCTTCAGATAGTCTTTGAAATAGCCATTGGCGTCGACCACGGCGATGCGGTGCCGGGTCTGCCCCTTAACGGCCAGCAGCACCGAGCCTGCAATAAACAGGACGATCACCAGCGGCAACAAAAAAGTGGTGAGTAAAAAAGTTTTATTCCGCACCCGTGTCAGGTATTCTCTTTTGGTGATCAGCCAGATCTTGCTCATGTGATTTTTTTAAGCGGTGACGGGTTGGAACTGGCGGGCGAGGGGAGTGCCTTCCACCAGCTTGATGAAAATATCGTTCAGGGAAGGCAGCAATTCGCTGAAGGAAGTGATGCCCACATTTTGCCGGATAAAATATTCCAGCACATCGTTGGGCCGCGATCCTTCCCGGATCCTGACGACCAGGCTCTGATCTTTGTGACCCACTACTTCGAAGGCGGGAGAAGAAATAGCCGTGTCGGGCCCGATGCTTGCGCCAGCCAGCACATGCCCGGTATCGGTGACTGCCTGACCGGTTCCGGCGTTGAAACCCGCCCCCTCCAGCCCGATGCTGAAAAGATTTTCCTTGAACTGTTGTTTTATTTCGGGCACGCTGCCATCGAGTATTTTTTGTCCTTTGTTCACAAGGATGATATGCTGGCAGATCTCTTCCACCTGCTCCATCCGGTGGGTGCTGAAAATAATGGTGCTGCCTTTACGGGCGAGGTTGAAGATCTCGTCTTTGATGAGATTGGAGTTCACGGGGTCAAGGCCGCTGAAGGGTTCGTCGAGGATGATCAGCCGGGGCTCGTGCAGGACGGTGATGACAAACTGTAATTTTTGTCCCATCCCCTTGCTCAGGTCTTCCACTTTTTTACCCCACCAGCTCTGCATCTCCAGCCTGACAAACCATTGTTTTACTTTTTCGGTGGCGTCCTGCTTGCTCAATCCTTTTAGTTGAGCGAGGTATACGGCCTGCTCGCCGATCTTCATTTTTTTATACAGGCCGCGCTCTTCGGGCATATAGCCGATGTCGCCAATATTTTTTATTGGATCGAAAGGCTTACCGTCGAAAAGGATCTCCCCTTCATCGGGGTAAAAGATGCCGGTGATCATCCGGATCAGGGTAGTCTTCCCCGCGCCGTTGGGTCCCAGCAGGCCGAAGATGGACCCCTTCTTCAGGGTAAAGCTGATATCATCTACCGCTTTCTGCGTAGCAAAGTATTTTTTCAGGTGGTTTACCTGCAGGATATCCATAAGAGGCCGTTTGGTGTGCGAAAAATTTCTCTGCCGGCCGTCAGGGGTGACACCGGTGTTCAAATATACTATAAGTCGGCGATCCTGTCTGCCACTCTTTCCCCGTCCATGGCGGCGCTGACGATCCCACCTGCGTATCCAGCCCCTTCTCCGCAGGGATACAGGTTCTTTATCTGGGGATGTTGAAGGGATTCCGGGTCACGGGGAATACGGACAGGGGAAGAGGTCCTTGACTCTGTGGCGACCACAACGGCCTCATCCGTGAAATACCCTTTCATCTTTTTCCCGAAGGCCGTAAAGCCCAGGCGGAGGCTTTCATATATCAATGGCGGCAGCACCTCCTGGAGTGGGGTGGAATGGAGACCGGGGACATAGGAGCAGGAGGGGAGGGAGCCCGATGTTTTTCTGGCTACGAAATCGGTCATCCGCTGAGCCGGGGCAACAAATTTTCCTCCTCCCCCTTCAAAAGCTTTTTGTTCGACGCTCTGCTGGAAATACAGGGCGGCCAGCGGGCCATGTTTTTCAAAAGCCGACCAGTCTTTTTCTTCCACGCTGACGACGATGCCGGAATTGGAGAAGGGATTGTTGCGTTTGGACGGCGACCATCCGTTGACCACCAGTTCACCCGGAGCGGTGGAGGCCGGTGCTATAATGCCGCCGGGGCACATGCAGAAGGAAAAGACCCCTTTTCCTCGTACTTGTTCTACAAGATTATAGGACGATGGAGGGAGCCATGGCGTTTTTACACCCTTTTCCCGAGGCTCATCACCGGAGGAGATCAGTTGACCGGGTTGCACTCCGTATTGAATGCTGTCGATAAGACTTTGCGGATGTTCGATGCGGACGCCAAGCGCGAAGGGCTTGGCGGCGATCAGGATTTTTTCCTGGTGCAGGAGGTGAAAGATATCCCGTGCTGAATGACCGGTGGCGAGGATCACATTATCGGCTTCGAACTGATCACCATCCGCCGTCCTTACTTCTTTTATACGATCGCCCTGTAGAATTAATCCGGTTACTTTTTTTTCGAAGAGAAGGACTCCTCCGCTGTCCGTGATCTGTTGCCGCATGGCTTGTATGATCTGGGGAAGCTTATTGGTCCCGATATGTGGATGCGCATCATAGAGAATATTGTTTTCCGCGCCGAATTGAACGAAGAGATGAAGGATCCTGCCGATATCGCCTCTTTTGGTGCTGCGGGTATATAATTTACCATCGCTGTAGGTTCCAGCACCGCCCTCCCCATAACAATAATTGCTTTCGGGGTTGATAATTCCTTCTTTATTTAACAGAGCAAGGTCTCGTCTGCGAGATCGGACATCTTTTCCTCTTTCGAGCAGAATGGGTCTTATCCCTTTTTCGATCAGTTTGAGGGCAGCGAATAAGCCGGCGGGTCCAGCACCGATGATGATGACTTTTTTTGCAGCGTTGGGTAGTTCGGGGAAATGCAGTTTTATATGCTCTCTGTCCTGATAAGGCTCATTGATAAACACATGGAGCGTAAGCATGATATGAACCTGTCTTCCGCGGGCATCGATGGAGCGCTTGAGCAGGTAGAAGCCTGAAATATCTTTTACGGGAACAGCAGCAGCCCTGGCGGCATGCTCCCGGACGGCGCTGTCGGTGGCGGCTTCCGACGGTAGTAATTTTAATTGAAGGGTTTGTTGCATCTTGTCGGTTCTCAGGCGAGCCGGCAAAGGTAGTGGAATTATTTTTTGCTTATTCCAGGAGCCAGGAACAGAGTATGTTCCTTATATACAAGTGATTAACGAGACGAAAGGAATACCCATTCACCCTAAATCGAAAATATCAGTTTTATATAAAAAAATTTCAAAAAAACATACCGATTTATTTTATAAAAAAAGCAGCCCGATTTTAAAATGGAATCAAATAATTTGTATCTTCAACTACTTCTCAACAAACTCTGCATATATGAAGAAAGGTTCGTTAATATCGAAACTTAAGTTTTCTTTCTTCGTACAAAGCAAGCCTGAACCAGGCTGGCGGGTTCAAGGTCTACAGTATTCTGAATTCCACAATTGTCGTTTGACGCCCGAAGGGTAGATTGTAAAGCAATCACTTCTGCATGCGGGTCAATGTGCATAAGTCTTATCAGATACGAGTTGAAACGGGTAGCGATGATCTGAAAAAAAGCGGATCTTATTTTTGACGGGTCTTATCACAGCCAGGCTGGATTTGAGTTTTATGAAAATTGAAGGGCTAAATCGGGCTAAATACCGGGCTATGTTCAAAAGGGAAAAAAGAAGTGAATAAAAAGTTTTTTATTTAATAAAAAGTTTTGATATTCGCCGCCCTGCGTAACTTTTACAGAATCCAGCATCCTTTTAAAAATCGGGAAAATTACAATTCTTAAATCGGCATAAAAATTGGTTATAGAATAATGGCAAAAACGTTTGAAAAAGTCTGGAGTAATTGCTTGGAAATAATCAAGGACATCGTAGAATGGCAGCATTATAAAACGTGGTTCGAGCCGATAAGACCGGTTGAGTTGAAGACCAATATTTTGGTGATCCAGGTTCCCAGCCAGTTTTTTTATGAATACCTGGAAGAGCACTATGTAAATTTATTAGCAAAGACCCTGAGGCGTATCCTGGGTAAAGAGGCAAGATTGGAATACCGGATCATGGTGGACAGCGGTAATCATCAGAACAAACCTCTCACGATGGATGTACCGGCGCATGGGTATAAAACATTTTCCAATAACGAAATGGATTTTCCTTTAATCATAAATAATCCAGTAAAGAATCCCTTCGTCATCCCCGGGTTGAAGAAGATGCAGATCGATGCGCAGCTGAACCCTGTGTATACGTTCGATTCTTTTATAGAGGGAGATTGCAACCGTGTCGCCCGCAGGGCCGGTAAAACGGTGGCCGAAAAACCGGGCGCCAATTCGTTTAATCCATTGGTGATCTATGGGGGAGTTGGACTGGGCAAGACGCATCTGGCCCAGGCGATCGGAAATGAAGTAAAGCGTCTTCACCATAATAAGGTGGTCTTATATGTAAGCTCCGAGAAATTCATCAATCAGTTCGTCGATCATAGCCGGAATAATGCGATCAATGATTTCATACATTTCTATCAGCTGGTGGATGTCCTGATCATCGATGACGTACAGTTCTTTAACAGGGCTGAAAAATCACAGGATGCTTTTTTCGCCATATTCAATCATCTGCACCAATCCGGCAAGCAGCTGATCCTTTCTTCGGACAAGCCGCCCAAGGATCTGGAGGGTGTGCAGGAGCGTTTATTGAGCCGGTTTCGCTGGGGATTGAGCGCCGATCTGCAAGTGCCTGATTATGATACCCGTATCGAGATCCTCGAACGAAAGATGAAGAATGATGGATTGGAAATGCCCAAGGAGGTCGTAAAATATCTGGCTTATAATATCAACAGCAATGTCAGGGAGTTAGAGGGCGCACTGATCTCGCTTTTGGCACAATCTTCGCTCAATAAGAGGGAAATCGACCTCGAATTGGCCAAAAAAGTGCTCCGTAATTTCGTGAAAACTAGCAGCAAGGAGATCACCATCGAAACTATTCAGCGTATGGTATGCGAATATTTTGATGTGTCCTATGACAAGTTGCTGCAAAAGACCCGCAAACGTGAGATCGTGCAGGCCAGGCAGATCACTATGTACCTTGCCAAGGCGTTTACCAAGAATTCACTCAAGACGATCGGCGAGCATTTCGGCGGTCGCGATCATACCACGGTTATCCATTCCTGCCAGACGGTAAAAGATCTGATGGATACGGACAGTCTCTTCCGGGAGAATGTAATGGAATTACAGCAGAAAGTTCAGCTGGCGGCCATGTAAGCGGCGGGCGCTGGCCCTTCGCCAAACCATTCCGTGTTTGCCGGGTTCCGGTTCCCATTTGCCTCCTCCTCACCCCGTTATCCAACCCGTTTTTTAAAACATATTCGAGCCCTTCCGCCAGCAGCGGAGGGGCTTTTTTGTGCCCTAAAAAAAGTGCCACCCATTTTGGGTATCCAACGAATTAATCTTTACTTTTGCTACCCCTTCGAAGCCCCGCTTCACGGCAAATCCCGCAACATGACCCGGGTATTTGTCGCAGCACCGGACGAGACGAGGGAATGATGGAGAGGTGCCTGAGTGGCCGAAAGGAACGGTTTGCTAAATCGTCGTACGGGTTACACTGTACCGTGGGTTCGAATCCCACCCTCTCCGCCAGTTCGAAGCGCAAATGACTGATTTATAGTTATTTGCGCTTTGTTATTTTAGACGTGTAGCGAAAAGTGTAGCAAAATATTAACGGAATTATTTAGCCATTCTGCGCAATTGAATTTCAAAATATACCGTATTATAGGAAAGAAAAACTCTTTTCATATCGATTACCTAATCACGGGATTTAGCTTCATATTCTTCTCCCAGGCATTAAATACCTTTAATTCTTCTGGGTTAAGCGTATTAGCAGTGAATTCAATTTCAGTTGACAAAGAAGCGCGGTCTTGTGGGGTGGGTTGAATATCATACCGGACAATTGGGCATCCCATTTTCGCACTTAATTGATTGTCTATCCGAACCAAGGTTTTTTTTCCGCATAGAAGGTAACAGATAGTTATTTGCTTCCACGGACCAGTTTTCGATTCAATAGTATTTACCAGCCTGACCCTTTTATAGCTTATATTTTTTATTATTGTGTCTGCCAGTTTTCCAATAGGCTCAGTAATGTGAAAAGAATGAGGGGCATAAAAATTCCATCCTCCAAACACAGCAACAGAATCCGGCTGAGTATATTTTTTTATGATTCTGGCTGTGTCTGAAAATGTTTTATAATCGTAAAACGATTTGCTGCGGAGGTCGATGAAAGTATAAAACTCCGTTGACAGTTTCCGTGTTTCAATTCCTTTGGGGTCTACGAAAATTGATATGCCCTTTATCTCCTCTATTACAAAACTATCCATGTACCATATCCTCAAATCGGGTCCCCAGAGGGGTTGACTTATGTATTCCTGCAATGCAGGTTTATAAAATTTACTTGATTCCGTAATTAGTCCACAATAGCTACATTCTTTTTGTGCATTGCAGGAATATGGAAAAGTACATAATTGCCAAGAGATACATATCGCAAATACTATTCTGCTACTCATTATTTCTATAAAAGTATTGTAACTATTGGAAATAATCGTTAAAAATAAAGTAATGAGTTATTGTGGGGAGATAATACTGATTTCCATCAGATCGTGTTATAACTCCGGATATCGAACTTGACGCGGTGTAATCTGAATAAGATGTAGCATTATATTCCAACCACGAATAACCAGGTGAGGCTACAAGAGCCGAACCTTGATGAATGATATTAGTAAAATGTCCTCCTAATGGCTGACTGGAATTCAGTACGCCGCTTAATGTTTCGGTAGATGTGACAGTCCACAAAAGATCGGGGTTACTAGCAACAACCCACGGAGCTAATCTGTTTTGTCCTATCTCGGGTTCTGAATCATCGCCCCCCGAAGAACCGCCACCGCCTCCACCGCCGTCACAAGTTGTATACAGATATGTTGAACCTATTTCATCTCCGCTGTCTGTGTCATACTCGACCCAATACCATGCTATGCAGTCAGCACCATATTGATCAACCGGCCCATTTGTCACCTCTGTAGTCTTGGACTTCGGCTGTCTGAGACTAGCAGAAGTCATAGAACCTTTTCCATAATTAAATTCAAAGAACAGCGTTTCCTGGAGATTGAGAAATCTGAACCTACCGCTAACTTCAAGCTTCTTTTGGTTAAAGATGTTGTGAAAAGTATTGTCAGGAATCTTAGTTGTCGTTTGACTTTCAGGTATATACTGAACAATATTTCCTTTTCTTATTTTCCCGGATTCATTTAACACTAAAACCAGGCTATAGATAGGGTTTTGGGTTGTACTGAATAGTTGATTATTATTTTTGATTGAATAACCATCCTTTATAGGAACAACGATTAGTTTTTCCTTTTCATTAAGATGTTCAATTCCGACTTTGTTAAAATCCAGATGTTCGTTTAACGCCTTAATGTTTTCATTTTTAATTTGAATGGTTGTTGATTTTTGACTTTCTAACCAAGCATTCACTTGATTGGAGATTGACAGATTGGGGTATGTTAAGGTTCCATCTTTTTTGCAGCTATAGAAAATCATTAACAGGCATAGAATTGCCAGGAATGGAGTTGTTTTTTTCATAAAAAAGGTTTGGTTAGGTTTTGTTTAATTTTTATTAAGATAATTATTTTTGAAATACGCTGATTTCTGTAAATTCATTTTGCGTAATTATACGTATCCTTTCGGAAGAGCCGAAGATGTACTCTAATGGGCTTTAATGGGCTGGAACGGAGGTACTCCTTCGAGTCTTACGTTTCACCCATACAGTGCATCCGCTCTCTTTTTCGTTTTCCGGAAAATATCATCGTTAATGAGCTTCCCACCAGGGATTGGCGGGAATTACCAATAGCAGTACCTTCATCCTCCAAAGACGACTGATAATAATAGGAGGCAATATGGGGATGTTAAAACTGAAATATGTAATATTAAATTCAACCATTCTTTTTATTGTTACCTGTATATTAGAAATGACTTTACATGAATTCGGCCATTATTTTGCATCGATCATTGTAAATGCAAAAGGGATTTCTATTCATCATAACTATGTTTCTAATGTGGACGAAGAATTACCATTAACAAGTATACTGTTTATTAAAGGTGCAGGTCCATTCGTGAGTTTGATGATTGGGATAGTTTTTCATTTAGTTTGTTCCAGGCAGAAAAGACGAAATGTTGCTTTTTTATTCAATCTCTATATGGCTGCATTTGGTTACATAGGTTTTTTCGGTTATTTGATGATAGCGCCAATTTTCACATCCGGTGATACGGGCTATATTTGTTCGGCACTTAAATTTCCAATCTGGCTGACGATTAGTATTGCTGTTTCAGGGGGAGTGATATTGTATTTATTGGTTAGAAAGCTGATGAAGTATTTTGTGGAAATGGGTTCAAAAGAAATACTTGATCAAAGAAAAACAAGGATTTCATTTATTCATTCTTTACTATTGTTGCCTGTCTTATTGGGAATACCTTTTACAACAATTTTGAATCTACCCATTGAAGCAATAATAAGTTTAATAGCACCGATCTGTAGTCCATTTACCCTGTTGTGGGCCTATGGTAATGCGCTAAATAGAAACAGTCATCTGAAAACAACGAATGATCATTTTGATAGACTAAACAAGTTTAATTTTGTGCTCATCATTCTATTAATACTCACAATGCTCTACAATAGAATACTGGTAAACGGGATTTACTACAACTAAAACAATTGCTTTAATTTTAATTTTCAGTTACTGGAATATAAATATCAAATGTAGCTCCCTTATTTAACTGACTTGTTGCCGTGACGATGCCGTTGTGATTTTCGACAATTTTTTTTACGATGGCAAGCCCTATGCCTGTGCCTTCATATTCTTCTCTACTATGAAGTTTTTGAAATACCTCAAAGATGCGATCTTTATATTCCGGCTCGAAGCCTATGCCGTTATCGGTAACGCTGATGTGGCAATAGCTTTTCGCACCCACTAATTTTGCATTGTTTAATTTATTTCCTTTTACAATTCTACTCTTTATTAATATATGGGGCGGCCGTTTGGGGCTTGAAAATTTGAGCGCATTACGTATGAGATTGTGCATGAGTTGGCGAAACTGAAAAGGAATGAGGTTCATTTCGCACATCTCGGTTGCTTCAATAATTGCATGCTTTTCTTCAATATTTTCTTTGAGTTCGGCTTTAACTTCCTCTATGATTATATTTAAATCAATTTTTTCAAACTTGCGTTCGGCAATGTTCGTACGGGAATAAACAAGTAAATCTTCGATGAGTTGTCGCATTCTTCCAGCAGCGGATTGTATCCGGTGGAAATAATCTTTTCCGGCGTCGGATAGGTTTTGAGTTTCTTTTTCGAGAATTCGCCCTGCTAAAGTTTGTATTTTGCGTAAGGGTTCCTGCAAATCATGGCTTGATATATAATTGAATGCAAGAAGTTCAGTGTTAACAAGGACTAATTCCTCGGCCCGCTTTCCTTTTTCTTCGTTTTGAAAGGCCAATTCTTTATTAGCAATAATTAGCTCTGCTGCACGCTTTTCTTTTTCTCCGTTCTGAAAGGTCAGTTCCTGATTAGCAATGATCAACTCAGCTGCCCGCTTTCCTTTTTCTTCGTTTTGAAAGGCCAGCTCTTTATTAGCAATGATTAGCTCGGCTGCACGCTTTTCTTTCTCCCCGTTCTGAAAGGTCAGTTCCTGGTTAGCAATGATCAATTCCGCTGCTCGTTTTTCTTTTTCATTGTTTTGAAAGACTAACTCTATGTTAGCAATGCCTAATTCCACTGCCCGCTTTTCTTTCTCTCCATCTTCAAAAGCAAGTTCTATATTAGCTAGGCCCAACTCTGCTGCCCTTTTTCCTCTCTCATCTTTTTGAAAGGAAAGTTCATTTCGGGCCACGATAAGCTCTGCGAATAGCTTTCCCTTCTCTTCTTTTTCAAAACATAGTTCTTCGCGAACTAGTATTAACTCTTCTTCAAAGGATTTATTTGATATAGCCATACTATCCCTCAATTTTTTATTTTAAAAATGCAGTTACTTGCTATGCTAAAATTTTTAATTTCATTTCAATGCAAAATATTTTCAAATGGCTTCCGAATTGATCAAAGCGTTTTCTCCCGTTAGAATAAAATTATTTTTTGTTCTTTTTAAGCTAATTTCTTGCATTATAAGAGTAAGTGAATAATGGATTACTCTTTTTAATTGTGAGAAATCGGACGGTTTTCGAATAAAATGTTGAGCACCGTTTTGAAATAAGCGGTCTATTACATCTTGTTCAGAAGAGGTGGAATACAGAATTACAGGAAGCGATTTCAATTTGTCGTTAAGCTTTATCTCCGCTAAACATTCAAAACCATTTTTGCGAGGCATATTTACATCCAGGAAGAGGACATGAGGAAGCTGGCTTGTATTTTTTAAAAGCATCTTCATTAGTTGATCGCCGTCATTCACAATTGTAAGGCGCGTGGATAGTGGCAGTTCCTCTAGTGCTTCTTTGAATAAGAGGCAATCATCTATGTCGTCATCGGCAAGTAGCACCCGAACCTCGTTGGCAGCCATATACAAAATTATTTTAGTGACATTATTTGCTTTTCGCTAACGAGCGTTGGCTGAGTCCTTTAATTGTAGGGTGTTTGTTTTAGCGTTTGATATGTAAACATTACGCAGAACTCATAAAAATACGGAACTCCGTGTTAAAATCGTAATCTAAACTCCTGTTCAGAAATATGCTTTTGATGTTATATACTTAGATGAAAAAGTTACATTATTCACGCATTTACAAGGATACGGAAAGCCTGATTCCCTTATAATTATAGAAAATGGTCAGAAGTCTGTTGTTTGGCATTGGCACAGGCCGTTTTTCCTTTATCAAATTTAAAAGCCTTCAAATCGTTGGATCTGAAGGCTTTTAAGGTCGAAGTCCGATGCCTTATTTTAAGCGAAAAGGAATTACGCCAGTCCGAGCTTAGGTTTTACCCATTCGACCAATCGGGAGATAGAGTCGTCCGATTCCGGAGCGCGGCCGGCAGCCATCTGGAAAGTATGCTGCATACCGGGGAAAATATCAAGGCTTACCTCGACGCCGGCTTTCCTGGCACGCTCCGCCAACCGAAGACTGTCATCCAAAAGCACTTCGTCACCGCCCACGTGCATACAAACCGGTGGCAGACCCTTCAGATCAGCATACAGAGGGTTCGCATAGGGGTCCCGGGGATTGCCGTTTTCCCCGAGAAACATATCCGCTAACGATTTTACCCACTCCCGGTTAAGAAGAAGATCCTTGCCGTTATTGGATTTCATGGATTCTCCGGTTGCCTCCATGTCGAACCATGCGGAAATAGGCATCGTTGCAGCCGGAATGGGCAGGCCCTTGTCACGGACAAGCAATAGGGCAGTTATTGAAAGTCCGCCTCCGGCCGAATCTCCAATAAAGGCTATATGGTTTGCCGGGATTCCCTGGTCTAATAGCCACTGATAGGCCGCCAGTGTATCATTGATCTGGGCAGGATGTACGTGTTCAGGAGAACGGCGATAGTGTAAAATCAAGGCCCGGCAGCCGATAGCCCTGGCAAAGTGGGCGAAAAACTTTCTGTGCGTATACATCGAGCCGCTGAAAAACCCTCCGCCGTGAAGGCACAGGATCACGCGGTCCCCAATACATCCTTTCGGAACAGCCCACATGGCAGGCACACCACCCGCGTTGGTTTCGATGTAGTCGACACCACCCGGCTCTGCGGTAAGACCTGCCCAGTTTTCACCAAAGTCACGCGCTGCGTCAAGTGATTCATGCTTTGTTGATGCAGCCACGATCTTAAGCCACCAGTTGCCCACCTCTTCCACTTGTTTGCTTGGTTTGTTTGGCGCTTTTTGTTCTGTTTTAGTAGTCATAGTTTGTAGCGTTTTGTTTGTCTGATGTTTTTCCATTTTTGAAAGGCTGGACAAAGTTGTACAGTTAATGGCGGAAATAGAACCAGCATTTATGACTTCTTAAGGGGGGATTTGTGACAGGAAATAGTATTAAATTTGAATAGCTTATTCACAAAGTACCATGAAAAAAATATCATTGTTGATACATGAAGATGTTTATTCATCTGCTGTTGCCAGTGTCATAGACTTGTTCGCAGGCGCGAATTGGTGCCTTGAGCAATCCGGTAGATCACCAGCTTTTAAACTGGAATTGGTGAGCGAAAGGGCAGATGATATACAATTGGATGTTCCTGCCCGGTTTATCTGCCATAGAACAATAGAAAAAGTGACTCAAACCGATCTGATCATCATTCCGGGATTCAACGGAGACAATAACGCTATCCTTAAAAAATATAAAGCCGTTATTAACTGGATAAAGGAAATGAACAAATCGGGAACAGAAATAGCCAGCATGTGTGTGGGTAGCTTCTTTTTAGCAGAAGCGGGTCTGTTAAACGGAAAAACAGCCACCTCTCACTGGGCGGCAACTGATGAGATGCAATTACGTTACCCGTTGATCAACGTAAAATCAGACAGGGTCATTACCGATCAGGATGGGATTTATACCGGCGGAGGCGCTTTTGCTGCATTAAAGCTGATATTATACCTGATCGAAAAATTTTGTGGACGGGATACCGTCCTTTTGGTCAGCAAACGGTTTTCCATCGATATAGATCATGCAAGCCAGGCGCACTTTGCCGTATTTACCGGGCAGCACCAGCATGATGATGATGAAATTCTTAAGTCTCAAGCCTATATTGAACAAAATTATTCAACTGATATATCTATTGACCATGTTTCGACCCTGATGAATACAGGAAAGCGGAATTTTATCCGCCGCTTCAAAGCTGCTACCAACAATACACCGATAGAATATCTTCAGCGTGTAAGGATAGAAGCGGCTAAAAAGGCATTGGAAGATAAAAATCTGCAATTAAATGAGATCATGGAAATAACGGGTTATGGGGATATAAAAACATTCAGAATGGTTTTTAAAAAAATGACTGGTCTTTCCCCCAGGGATTACCGAAAAAAATATGCGAGAAATGTGAATGTTCTATAACGCTGGTGCCCCATCCTCCCAGATTACCGGAACTCCGCGCCGCCGGGGCGGTCGGTATGCCTTTTTTGTCTAAAGTTTTCCCCTGTTCGTCGAAAAAATTTATCACTCCGGGAGCGCGCTTATAATTTCAGGAACAATCTATCATCAACATGAGTAAGCAACTGCTTTCATCGGTTATTCTCTGTCTGTGCCTATATACCGGCGCAATAGCGCAAACACTATATGTAGATGCCGTAAAAGGAAAGGACGGCGCTAGCGGGACCCTTTCCGAGCCGCTGGCAAGCCTCCAGCAGGCGGTGACGCTTGCAAAAGCGTTCACCGGCAAAGCCACCATCACCATTAAAATTTCGCCCGGCTTATACCAGTCTTCAGGCCTGCTGACGATTGAAAGTGGGTATGCGGCCGGTGACACGGCAAAGTATACCCTTGAGGCGGCGGTTATGCCGGATGATACGAGTTGGAACCCTGGCAAGATGCCGGTGATCTCGTCGATAGGGACTAATAATGACAAACGGTATTTTAATCACTGCGCTGGCATTATAGTCGCACGACCGAATGTATGTATCCGGGGGCTTAAATTTACGGGTAACCCAAATCCTGCGGTCGCCTATTATTACCCCATCGTACGAGACAGCCTCACCTTAAACAACCTCGAGCTGTCGCAGTGTTATTTCATCGGAGAAAGAAATAGTGCGCCCATCCAGGGGGCTGTTTATGTGGAAGGGCCGGGGATACGCGTGGACCATTGCATATTTTACGGGTGTAAGAACGCGGTGCTGGCGTTCGAAAAGATGAAAGGGTTTTCGTTGACGCACTCCATTATTTACGGTGCCTATGAATGCGCTGTGTGGTACGGGTGGAACGGTCAGCCGAACGAAGCGTTTACTTTCAGCGACAATATCGTTTCGCATTGCAGCTATTTCTGGTATGCTTCAAATTGGCCAGACCGCTCCGTCTACCGCTTCGATCACTCTCTGATCTGCGAGAACGGGGAGTATGCCCAAACAAGCGGCAAAACCGCTTATGAAAAATTGACTGTCCAATTCCCTGAAAACGATGTTCGAAAAACAGGTACCGTAAAACTTGTTGAAGTTGGGATCGATGGATTGCCCCATGACTACCTGAACCTTGCCCCCGGATCGGACGGGGCTGATATCGGGGCGGGAATTTTTAAAGTAAGAATCGAACACTGATGTCGAATTTGAATATGGGCACCAATATCACGCTAGCGGTAAGCACAATAAGTAAGTTGAAAAGATTGCCAATGGCCAGGATGTAATTAGCACTGCTCTCGCCAGGAATTCTTTATTTTAGCTAACTTTAGTATAATCTGCTGGACAAGTACCGGGTATATCATTGAGTACGAGCTAGTTTAAAATCAACAGGTGTAAAAAAAAGCGGGAAGATGATAAATGAACAGTACCCTAAAATATACTTTTACAGACGGCTGGTTCAGGCAAAGCTCTTCATCGATACGCATTATGCAGACAAGATCGATCTTGACAATATCGCCGATGAAGCATACTTCTCAAAATTTCATTTCATCAGACAGTTCAAAGCTATCTACCGCAAAACGCCACACCAATACCTGATCTTTGTAAGGATTGAAAAGGCAATGGAATTATTGAAGACGGACGTTCCTGTTTCGGACGTTTGTTATGCGGTAGGATTCGAAAGCCTAAGCTCCTTCAGCGGACTGTTCAAGCGAATGATTGGCATCACTCCCTCCGTATATATAGCCCAGCACCAAAAAATGAAAGCGCAGATGGTCAAATCACCTTTAGATTTTGTACCCGGGTGCTTTGCTGAAAAGAACGGCTGGATTAAAAAATAGCAATTTTAGAGAAACGGGGTCCTGTGATATCCGTTTTCTTTGCGTAAACCATTTAATACGCAAAAGACATGATAACCCAGATGACACACGTTAGCATCCATGTCCTCGACCAGGACAGCGCTTACGACTTCTACACGAACAAACTTGGATTTAAAGTTCTAAAGGATCTGCCCATGCCTACCGGCGATCGCTGGATCACCGTCTGCCCACCGGAACAGCCGGGTTTTGAAATTATATTAGCCCCGGTCACCAGGGGTATGTACTCGGAAGAAACCCTGAAAGCGTTGAAGGAGCTTATAGCAAAAGGGACTTTTGGCGTTGGTCTATTTACTTGTTACGACATCTTTGCAACCTATGAGGAACTGAAAGCAAAAGGCGTCGAATTTACAAAAGCGCCTAAAAAGGAGTTCTACGGCACAGAGGCAATCTTTAAAGACGACTCGGGCAACTGGTTTTCTCTCGCACAGCTTGTTTAGGGTTCCCGGCGTGGCTTACTATCTTACAACGCACTCACTTTATACTCATGTATTTCAAAGAATATCGGAAATATGAAAACAATATTTGACAAAGCAACGAGGGATGAACTGATCGCCAGGATCAAAACGCTTAACGAAAACAGCAAGCCTCAATGGGGCAAGATGAATATTTACCAGATGCTGAAGCATTACGTACTATGGGATGAATGGATATCGGGTAAAAAAACGTACAAACGGCAGTTCTTGGGCCGTTTGTTTGGCAAAATGGCATTGAAAAGTGTACTGAAAGACGATCGCCCCATGATGAGAAATGCGATTACATACCCTGAGTTCAAAATAAAAGAGAAAAATGGCGATGTCGAAGCCGAAAAAGCGAAATGGATTACCCAGACCGAGGGGCATGCACATTTTTCGAACCCCGGTTTTGTGCATACCTTTTTTGGAAAAATGACCAAAGCACAAATTGGATATTTGGCTTACAAACACGCCGACCACCATCTCCGGCAATTTAATAGTTAGAGACGCGCTCGAAATCATTTTTTTCCATAGGCCCGACGGCTCCCCGTGAAGCTTATGGCCAGATGACGATGGTCGGCAAGATCCTTTTCATCGGGCCACAAGGAATTTGATGGCGCGCAAGATAATACAAACCATCTTATTGCAGCGGATTGCTGGTCAGAGGATCTATAACGGCCCTCACCTCTGAGATCATGTTTACAGCCAGTTTGCTCTGTCTGGAGTGTTCCCGCACCATCTCTTCGCTCTCCGCGATATGAAGACAGTAGATCTTATCATCCGTAATAAAGGATTGGATCCAGTGATAAGGCTGTTCAAGCTGGCCGGCAACAAGACAGGCAGCCTCGGAGATGGTTTGTAACTCCTGGGGGGAAAGATTTCCCGCGCCTGGCAGGATCCTTTCAACGACAAATTTCTTCATACAAATAGTTAAGGGATGAACAATGACTCAAAATTGGTCCAATTATTCCCATCCGATGACAGAGATGTTCCCTATTTAATCTGAACGGTTCCCTATTTTAGGATTTCCCGGGCGAGGCTTTGAGGATTCCGAGGCGGATAGCCTCCTGCACGGCCTTTACCCGTGATTTCGCCTCCAGCTTGAACAATATGGATGAGATATGATGATCTACCGTTTTGGCAGATATGAACAGCCGGCCTGCGATCTCTTTATTCTGCATGCCCCCATCCAGCAGCTGCAGGACATCCAACTCCCGGTCCGTTAAGAGTGCGGGATTGGCCTGGGTCGACTTACGTATGCCGCGCGGGATGCTTTTGATACCGGAAGTCCTCATTTCCTGCTTCATTTTTTCATATACGGCGTTGGCGCCCAGCATGTGAACGATGGCAATAGCCTCTCTTTTGTCGGATTCGCTGCCTTCAAACAATGCGAGCGCCTGCTCATAAGGACAGCCCAACTGACGCCAAACTTCCGCTGCCGCTCCTTTCCTGGACTGATCGGACAGTCTGTAGCCCAGGGATTCCCGGAGTGACAACTGTTGCTTACCCACCCTCTCCAGCCAGAAAGCAAATTCATTGGCCTGATAAACATTGCCTATCTGCCCGACAAGTTGGATCGTAGGGTCAAGGGCCGCTGCCTCGATAAAGTCCTTTCCCGTGATCCATTCATATTCCAACAGGGCGATCATGGCAGGCACGATCCTTTGCAGCTCCATGGTCACGAACGCGATTTCTTTTGCCTCGAGCAGGGCGGGAAGGGCATCGGTATCACCTCTTCTCATTTTTATCGTGGCCGCAACGGCAAGGGCGCCGATCTTGACAATAGGCGCCTGGTCCTCGTTTTTGATAAGCTGGTCGGCAATACTCCAGGCCTCGTTCCAGAAGCCGGTTTCGAGGGTGAGCCTGGCTTTACACATCAGCATATAAGCCCTCCACGAGTCCAGATCCCTTTCCTCGCAATACTGGATCCCTTCTTCCAGGATCTTTTTTGCAAAGGGATAATCTTTCATTTCCACGCCGTTATGCGCAAGGTTGGTATAGGCGCGGGCGGCATGTTCGTGATAAGCGTTCTTTAAGGCGATTGCCAGGCTTTCCTGCAGGAGCCCGAGGCCTTTCTGTTTGGAGGACGGGATCTTCAGCTGCACTGCGCCGACATTGTTCAGTGCATGGGACAGGGTTTCTTCATCGGCTAGCTCCTTGGCGATCTCAATCGCTTTCTCGCCCCAGAATATACAGTCGGCGGCTTCACCGGAAAGCATTTTTAGCTGCGACATATTGCTGAATGCCATGGCTTTCGCGCTGGAGGAAGGTTGATCGCCCAATACTTCGATAGCCTGATTGCCATAGCTTTCAGCCTGTTTACGGTTGCCGTCGAACCACCAGAGCCTTGAAAGGAACCGCATGCAGTTGCCTATTTTTTCCGTATCGCTTTTTTCCTTCCGGAGGGTCAGCGACTTCCCCTGATAAATGATGGCCTCTTTGATCCGGTTGGTCAGATAACATTCATACGCGTAGGATTCGAAGAACTGGATCAATTTATCCTTATCGTTGCCCTGATAATATTCGATCGCGGTAAAATACAATTTGGAGGCTTCGATATGAGCGCCGACGGATGCAGCCTGTCTGGCGGCTATGGGAGCATAGTGTATTACCAGCTCATATTCATTGGCATTCTTTGCATGATGGATGATCCGTTCCGTCTCCTGTTTCTCACCGAAGTCCCCGAGGAAAAGATCGAGGATCCTTTTATTCAGCGCAACCCTTATCAGCGGCGACAAGCTGGCTTCGATCGTTCTCCGGTATAGTTCATGTTTAAAGTAGAGCAGTCCATCTTTGGGGATCAATATCCTGGCGTCGATGCAAGTTTGGACCGCAGTCGCATATGAGGGCTCCATCTTTTCGAGGTATCTGATCTCGAGACCGGTGGGAAGTACGGACAATATTTCCCAGATACGTCTGGTTATCCCATCCTGCTGATGAAAGACGGACAATACGGAGTCTTTGATATTGTCGGGCACGCCCGGACTGTAGCTGGCGAGTATCTCATTTACATAAAAAGGGTTGCCGCCTGAAATGCTGTAGACGTCTTCCCCGCTGTATCCTTTCTCTCCGGCCATTTTTTCCACCGCCTGTCTGGACAGCGGGGGGAGTTCAATACGGGTGAAGGAGTCGGGAGGCAGCTGGCCAAGGACGGATCTTAACGGATGATGGGAATGGATCTCATTGTTGCGGTAGGTCAGCATAAAAAGGCAACGAAGACGGGTGATACGTCTTGCAAGGAATTTTATAAAGTCCAGCGTCGCTTCATCCGCCCAATGGATATCTTCGAATACGATCAGGGTTGTTCCTTTCTGACTGGCAAATTCATGAAAGAACCGGGTGAACAGACCCGCCCTGTCTGTGATATCCTCACCGTTTTGCCAGAAATCGCTCCGGATCTGCCAGGCGATATCATACAAGGGTGCGAGCGGGCGTGGAGTAAACAGAGCATCGCAGGAGCCCTGGTAGATGGTACAATCGTTCTTTCTCTCTTTGCAAAAAGCTTTTACCAGCGAAGTCTTCCCGATGCCGGCCTCACCACTCAATAAAATGCAATGCCCCTCTCCGGCTGCGACGTACTCAAACTTTGCCTGAAGTGCGTCAAAAAACCCCGCTCTTTCGATCAGCACCATATAGCCTGTTTATAAAAAGAAGACATCTTCATTCTAAAATAGGGAAAACTCCCTATATCTTGTATCGGAATAGACCGTTCTTTTACACAAGAATTCCATTTCATCAGCTTAAAATCTATCAAACATGAGAATTTATTTTGTTTTTGCTGCATTTCTGGCCTTCAGCCTCCTTTCCAGCGGCCTGTCCGCTCAACCAGCTGCAGCCAGTACAGCGCAAGGTAAAGAAAACCTGTATATCGATGTCCACCATATGGGGCCGGGTAAGGTCAAGTATGCCGATGTTGCAAAAGCTCATGCCAAAGACCTGGCCACACAGAAAAAATATGGAGTACACTTTATTAAATATTGGGTGGATGAAGCCGGTGGTAATATATATTGTCTTTCTTCTTCGGTGGATTCGCAATCCATCCGCAGGACACATGCCGAGGCGCATGGCTTGCTTCCGGACCAGATCTTTCAGGTCACCGATGGACAAGAGGCCATGTTGAACGGAGGGAAGAATTTTTTCCTCGACGTACATGAGCTGGGGGCGGGCAATGTTACGGCCAAAGACGTGGCCGGGGCGCATCAGAAAGATCTGGCTACCCAGCAAAAGTATGGTGTGAACTTTATCAATTACTGGGTGGACGAAAAAGATGGCCGGGTACTGTGCCTGTCGCAGGCAGCGGATTCGGCGGATGTTATCAAAACGCATAAAGAGGCGCATGGACTGATCCCTGCGTATGTAATGAAAGTAAAGGAGGGGCAATAGAAATCCTACAGTTCCGTGTAGATCCCTCTGTCGGCCTGGATGTTCAATCTTTTAAACATTTCGGCCGTATCGAATCCCTGTTTTTTATATTCGGTCTGTACGGTCTCTCTGGCTTTATTCAGGGCTTTCATATTTTCCCAGTGGGCAATGGTTATGCAGATCAGATTGCCGTTATCATCCGTATAGTGGTATGCAGCATCTTCTATAAATCCGGGCAAGATCTTTATCATGGACCGGTTCATGCCCATCCTCTCATAAAACTCGCTGATCGCGGCGGGGGGGATAAGGAATTTGTCGATGAAACTGACTTTGTGGGTATTTACCTTATGCTGTGTCGATTTATCGGGATGAATGGCTGGCATTTTTTTTCACAAAACTATCCGCATTTAACAGCGGAAAATTGTAAAAAATCACTGATCTACCAGTGCTGCGGGGATTGGAAGAAATCTTTTGGGGCCTGGCCTGTGAACAGCCGGAAGTCTTTTATAAAATGGGATTGGTCGAAATAACCGGCTTCATAAGATGCTTCCGTCAAAGAAGTATAGGATGGATAATTCCGGATGAGGGTTCTCAACCGGATAATGGAGGCATATTGTTTTGGAGAAGCGCCTACCCGGGCCCGGAACCTCTTTTCAAAAGGGTCCTGGCTCAGATATAATGAAGCAGCCAGATCTTTTATCCCGATGATCCCGTTGTGCTGCCGGATCAATTGAATGGCATTGCCGATAAGGGGATCGGGCCGGCTGGCCACCAGCTTTTTCAGCAGAAAGGCATCTATGCTGTCGATCCTGCTTTTACTGGTCTTTGCTTCCGCGAGGCGTTCTGAAATTTCATTCAGCTCGGCTGAAGGGAACAGGTTTTCGGCAGGGATGCTTTGCCCAAAAAATTCATGTGCCGGTATCCTTGAAAAAGCAGCGATCCCGCCTTCCTTAAAGACTACCAATACATTGGCCGTCTTTTTTGAATAAACAAAATGATTGGCGGATCTTCTCAGCCCCGTAATGACGCTGGATGCGATGGCTTCCTTTTTTTCTCCATCCATTTTTTTCACAGTACCCCGGTACCGGAATGCCATGACAAGAGTGGTGTCCGGTATTATCTTATTGCTGGTCCCCAGCTCGCTTTCAATGATCATGAACTCCCTGATAAAGGGGGTTAAAGCAAAAGATGGAGTGAATTTTTCAATTTTCATGGTGCGACAGAAGGACATAAAGGTAAACCTTTCGCAATAATCATTGCTAAAGTTTTAGTGTATTTATCATAAGGGTTACCTACCATTTTTCCGAAAAAAGCATTTATATTCAACTCCGGTCAATCATTATCTGGATATGAAAAATGATCGCAGAAGCTTCTTAAAAAAAGGCGGTTCGCTTGCCGCTGCGCTTTCAGCAGGCGGCATAGCGGTATATGGCGCATCCGTCGGTGGAGAAAAGCCCATATCCTCTTCGGCGCCGGTGAAAGATAGCGCGCCGGAAAAAGTTAAATGGCCGCTGCTGGAAGGACCCGATACGCCAAAGCTCACGCTGAACAGTTCTCCCAATGCGTCTGTCGACCGGATGCGGATGATCAAGCAGATCGGAGCCGATCATGTACTGATGAGCGGGCCGCCCTTACCCTGGACGGAGAGTACGCTCCGGGCTATCATGGATCGCTTCAGGGCCGAAGGGCTGACGGTCATCAACATGATGATCAATGGATATCCAAACACACTCTATGGACGCGAGGGGCGCGACGCCGAGATCGAAAAGATACAGGCTTCCCTGCGTGCGGCGGGCGCGGCGGGGCTTCCCGTCGTTGAATATAATTTCTATGCGCATCGGCTTACGGAGGGCTATTATGATATAGAAGGTCGCGGTGGCTCCGGCTATCTGGGCTATGACTATAACCGGAAGAATCCCGGCACCGGCGTGGCCCCAAAGGACCTGCCGCCAAAACCCGAAGAAGGCGCTCATACCAAAGAAGAGCTCTGGGGTTATCTCACCTATTTTCTGAAGGCGGTGATCCCCGTTGCGGAAAAAGCGGGCGTCCGCATGGCCCTGCATCCGAATGATCCGCCCGCTCCGGTAAGCCGGGGGTCCGAGCAGATCATGGCTTCCTTTAAAGATTGGAAGCGTCTTATCGATACAGTGGACAGCCCTTCCAACGGGATGACCTTCGACTGCGGCGTTTCTACTGAAATAGGCGAAGATGCCCTGGAAGTACTGCGTTATCTGGCATCACGCGACCGGATCAACCATGTTCATTACCGCAACTGCCTTGTAGAAATTCCATCCACAAAATACGTGGAAGTATTTCCAGACCAGGGTCAGGTGAATATGTTTGCGATCATGCAGGAGCTTGTTCGCAAAAAATATAGGTTTGGCCTTTTCCCTGAGCACCCGAGGGGCCTTGACTTCGATAAGACACATCCCGGTGGTGGCGACTTTGCTGGATATCTGTATAATCAGGCTTATGCCCGGGCCATGCTGCAGGCGGTATTAACGGTTGAAAAAGGAACGGCCTGACCGGTCAGGCTGAATATTTTTGTAATTTATCATTCAACGCAGATATATGAAAGATCGCAGAGAATTTATCAAGAGGAGCGCTGCGCTTGCAGCGCTGTCGATGGGTGGGGTAGGCGCAGCCGCGGCAGTCACGGCGAGCGTGTCAACCCCGGTGGATCCGGCGGGTGTATCCAGAGATGCCCCGCCAACCCCATCACGCATACGGATCGCGGTGCAATCCTCACCCGAGCCTACCGATGCGAACATTGCCTTCTACCGTCAGATGGGATTGAATGATGTCGTGCTGTGGACTGGCCCGGAGAAAGCAAGCGCCGAATATTATTCCAGCCGCAAGCAGCTGTTTGCCGATCACGGGATGGAGGTGTATGGCTTTGGCGACACGGCCGTTCATAACTCGGATATCATCGTGCTCAACCTGCCCGGGCGTGATGCCAAGGTCGAGGAATACAAGAACCATCTCCGCAATCTGGGTAAGGCGGGTATCCACTACACCACTTATGCGCATATGGCCAACGGGATCTGGGACTCGGATGAAAGAGGGGTGGCCCGCGGCGGAGCTTCTGCAAGGGATTTCAATCTGAATGCGCCCAACCACGGCCGGTGGGAACAGCGCAGATTTGACGGGCCGCTGACACATGGAAGAAAATATTCGAGGGACGAGCTGTGGGCGAACTACGAGTACTTTATCAAAGCGGTGGTCGCGACGGCCGAAGAAAATAAGGTGCGGATAGGCATTCATCCCGATGATCCACCCGTACCCGAACTAGGAGGTATCCCACGTCTGTTCAGCAGCTTCGACGGGTACAAGCGGGCCATCGAGATCGCTAACAGTCCCAATGTCGGCCTCTGTCTCTGCGTCGGCTCATGGATGGAAGGCGGAGACCAGCTGGGTAAGGATGCCGTAGGCATGATCGATTATTTTGGAAAGCAGAAAAAAATATTCAAGATCCATTTCCGTAATGTTTATTCGCCTTTGCCGCATTTTATTGAATCATTTGTGGACGATGGCTACACGGATATGTACAAGATTATGCAGGCATTGAAAAGAGTGGACTTCGATGGGGTGATCATCCCCGATCATATTCCAAATATGGCTGGCGGCCCCAATGTGGGGACGGCCTATACGATCGGCTATATGAAGGCGCTGCTCAACCGGGTGAACGCGGAAGTTTAGTGGATCGGAGCCTTACTCCGACCACTTGCCGGCAGCCAGCCAGGACAGGGGGATATTAAAATTTCGCCTGAACCGTTAGAAAAAAGCTGCGCGCATCTGCGGGCACGATGCCCGGACCGGGATAGCTGTCGGCACGTCTGGTGAAATAGCGGGTATCGGCCAGATTGTTGATGGAGCCGGACAGGCTGAAATGCTCGTTGAACCGGTATTCCGCGGAGAAGTCCATTACGCTGTAGGCCGGGACCAGACCGTCGATGGCATTATCCGTGAACGTCGCATTGGTGGCATCGGTATATTGTTTGCCGGTATACGAGAACTGATAGCTGGCCACCCACCTGTTGCGACGGACGGCGATGCCGGTCTTGAATACCACATCCGGTACGAACTCGACGCGCTTGCCTTCGATGGAGGCGTCTTTACTCTGCACATATTTGGCGCTGATCACGGAGAAATTGGAGAACAAAGAGACGCTTGTCTTTGCCCCCGCACCCTTCAGCCATTTCCAGATATCCGCTTCCACATACGATTCCAGACCGGTATGCCGGGAATGCGCGACGTTGGTACGCAGATTATAGATAATGAAATTGACGGGATCGCTGGAAAGGATACTGCCGATCTTGTTATCGTAATTGATCATGAACAGGCTGATATCGAAATTGAAGATACCCGTACTTTTACGGATACCGATATCCGCGGAATATCCTTTTTCATCCCGCAGATTGCTGTCTACGCGGAGATTGGGGTTCTGCGTACGCAGGTCGTTAAAATTAATGGCCTTGTAGTTCTGTGAGAAATTCGCATAGAGCTGTATGGGCTCCCGGACGTTATAGGTAAGACCGATGCCGCCCAGCAGGAACTGACGTTTGTTGATCTTATTATCCGTGATCTTCTGGGGGTTGATCGGGTTGCCCGCGAGGTCGAACACCACGTTGGTATAACTGCCTTCGGCCCGTGTAGTGATGGCCTCAAAACGCGCCCCGGGGATGATGTTCAGCTTCTCCGTAATATGGAAAATATTTTCCGCGAACAAGGCGGTATTGTGATTAGGAAATTTATAATCGGAATAACGCAATGAATCCGATGCTTTGGATGGGGTAAAGGTAAAGTCGGAGGGTCTGCCACCTGCGCCATCGTTGCCATAACCCTGCTGACGATCCGTATGACCGCTGTAATAACGCATACCTACCAGCGCCGTAGCGGGCAGATTGGCTATTTTATACTGGTAGAGCAAACGGCTCTCGTTGCCCCAGTTATGATAATGATCGATGTAAAGCTGTCTGTCGGAGCCATCGTCTGCCCGGTTGATATAGGTGAGCAGCCCCAGCGCATCACGTTCGGCCAGCAATCCGAACAGACGGGTATTGAAGGTCAGCCGCTTGCTGATCCGGTAATCCAGGGAGGCGGCGCCCAGGTTCCATCTTACCTTGAACCAGTTCCTTTTTCTTACCGACTGGTGCGGATCGCTGGCGAAGTCGGCATCCGTGAGCCCACCGGGCTGATGCTCGAGATAATCCATATAGGTATACTGAAGGGTCAGCGATACCTTTTCATTAAACCGGTAGATCCCGGATAAATAAGCGGTGTTGGCATTGAATTCCGAATTCGGCCGCCAGCCATTGCCCGATTTGTGCTGAAAAAAACCGTAATAGTTCAGCTTGTCCACTGTACCGCCCACGCTGGTCGAGGTATTGAAGAAGCCGCGGGAGCCACCCGTCAGGCGGGTCGTGACAGACAGCCGTTCGCTGTCCGCACCCCGGTTCATTCTGAAATTGATCATGCCACCGAACTGGGTACCATACTGGAGAGAGGCCGCACCGCGTACGATCTCGATCCTTTCCACGGCCTCGGCTGGTGGAGTATAATAACTTTCTGGATAGCCCAGCGCATCGGCGCTGATATCGTAGCCGTTCTGCCGGGTATTGAAATTAGAGACGCGGTTGGGGCTGAGCCCTCTGCCGCCGATGGCGAGTTGTATGCCGGCGCCGTCGTTCTCCCAGATGTTGAGACCGGCGACTTTGGCATAGACCTGCCGGCTGTTGTTCGTGGCCTTATTGCCGACCATGTCCTTCATGACGATCACTTCCGTTTTTTTCCCGGCGTAGATGGAGGTCCCTTCAACGTCGCGCAGGCGTGTGAAGCCGGAGTGGCCGGTCCCGCCTGAATGTACGGTTACGGTATCCAGTTGTTTTACCTGTGAGAAGGTGGAGAAGGAATAGCAAAGACAGATCAGTATCGTAGCAAAAAATTTCATCATCGGAGGGGGTTGTTGGTAAAAGAGAGGATCCATTTTTTATGGCCGAACCAGCTTTCCTGCTCTTCGGCCAGGTTCACCGTGCTGTCAATATACAGCCTGCTGCCGTTGCCGTTAAGCGTGACAAAGCTTTGTACAGTTACTTCCGGGCTGGCGATGCCCTGTTGCTGGTACTGCCGCTTGAGGATATGCGCATATTGCAGCATCATATCGGGCTGCGTCTCCATCATTCTTTCCTGGTAAGGGGTAAGATAGGCGGAATTATTTACTTCGAATTTTTTTCCGGTTGCCGGATCTTTCACGTAGAAGAAGGTGGCGCCGCCTTTTTCCATCAGCATCACGCGCCAGGAAAACCGGTAGCCTTCTTCCGTCCACAGGAGGTTGCCGGGATAGAGGAGGTAGCGGAATGGCAGAACGAGCTGTAGTAGAAAATAAAGCCCCAGCAGCGGGAAAAGGATTTTTGGGTTGCGGGTCTGAAAATACAGCGGGGGCTCGGATGTCGGGACTGACCCCGACTTTGATGATGGGTGCGGGTCAGGCATTTGCGTCGGCGCCTGTTTCGGCGACGGCTGCGGTCCAAGCTTCTGCAACGGCTTAGTTGATGGCTCCGGAAATGCCCCTTTGCGAGAAAGCAACGTCCGGGTCTTCCTGATCAGTCCTGTGTGGAAATCTTCCGAAAAGAAGATAATCGTGGCGCTCATCATCAGCCAGGGGAACATGCCGATCTGGAACAGCACAGCCGTCAGCAGGTGGAACACGATGACCAGCACATAGCCGATCCGACGTGTCGGCCTGCCGAGCAACAGGAAAACAATGGAAAGATCGAACAAGGCGCCAGCCCAGCTAAAGAAGTAGGCCGTCCACTCATACCGCAGCAGCGGGCCGATCAGCGGGACAGATGCCTTGGCGGGCAGCCAGATCTTCAGGGGCATGGCATTGAAAAGCCAGTCCTGGGTCAGCTTGGACAGACCGGCGCAGATATAAACGATGCACAACTGGTATTTGAACAGCAGGATCGTCCATGCCGGTACCTGCGTCACTTTGAGCGAAGGCTTGCGCAGTGAGTCGAGGGAACAATACCGGTGCGCGGGGACCAGGATCAGCAGGAACGAGCAGATCGTTACAAAATAATAATGGTTCAGATAGTAAGTCTTGTCCAGCAGTTCCGCATAGGCAAAGCAAAGGAAGAACAGCGGCGCTGCTATCCGGTAGAAGAGGCCGAGGCAGATGAACAAGGCGGCCAGGGCCATGACCAGATACAGGGTATACATACCTGTTGATCCCATGGGCTGCACCCAGCTAAATCCATAAAAGGGGAAATGAAATCTGGGGACGATATAAAAATCATGCACCCATCCTCTTGCGATAAAGCGGATAGTACTTATGAACAGTACAGCCCCAAAGGCGATCCGGAGAACGGCCAGTGGGGCTATATGCCTGTAACGGGTAAAATATTTAATCGCCATCGTCATCCTGGAACGAAATTTTAATGCCGAGGGCCGAGGGCATGTCCACTTTCAACAGCACGGTCAGCTTACGTATTTCCGTATAGGCGTCCGTTATGGTTGTAGCGTTGTTCTGTATTCCGGTGGACAGCGGATCGGGGAGTGCCTGCATTTTAGTCAGCACTACGCCGATCTGATTTTTGATCGCATCGTTCAGGGAGCCGCCATTATACAGCACTTTGGACGCCACTATTTTATCATCGATGCCACTGCCGGAGCCCCCCAGATAAATATTCTGGATGGACTGTACCTGTGCGACCAGCAACTGCACGGACAAGGCGCTGAAGTATCCTTCTACTTTTGCAGGGGCCTTTGGCAATACCGATGGTCCATACAGGCCGATGGGAATACCGATCTTATAGTTCTGCAGGTTGACGTCGAAATCCAGTACATAAGCGTTCAGCAGCAGGCTGAGCGAGCTGCCCGCATCGACGCCGCTGGCTTTTTCAAATTTAGCGAGATAATTCCCTCCGGTGGCAGACCAGGCCGTGTTCACGGTGGCGACCTTTGTCTTCAGCGAAGCAGACAGGGCGGTGAGATAGGCCTTTGCCCCTGCCGCATGGCTGTCCGTGGTGAAACGCACCAGCGTGGCGTCGTTGCCGTTGCCGAACAGAAGCCAGTCCAGGGCGGGGAAGCCCTGGGCCGCAAAGTTACCGAGACCGTCGATGGCATAGCTGGCGCCGCCGATATTATTTTTGATCGTTACCGTATCGGTGGGGAATGAATTGGTGAAATGGGTGGTGAGTGAGGCGTCGGCGGCCGGTCCGAATTCGAATCCACTACAGGCTTCCCAAGCTTTATAAGCGCTTTTGAAAGCGGCCTGCGCCGTAGCAAGCGTGCCCGCTGCGGGCGAGGCGTAAAAGCCCGTGACGGCAGCATCCAGCGCAACGGTGCTGGTAGCCAGTGACTGATACGAAGGGATGATGATGTTAGCGCCCAGATTTACCAGTGTAGCATCCGGGTCTGTACCTGTGCCGCCGCCCGGGTTTGGTGAGCTACCCGATTTACTACAGGAGAACAATACGATCGCGGAGCAGAGGATCCCTCCTGTTGCGGCCACTATTAATTTTGATCTTTTCATATTCTTTACATTGAAATGGTGATGCTGCCGTCCGGTCTGCGGCATTCAATAAGGGAACTACATATTCGACCGGATGGCGTCCCAGCCATAGATGGTGCTGATCTTAGCCTGTATAGCGTCTATGCCGGCCGGGGTGATCGTGTAAAAATTTGTTCCATAGAGGACAAGTACGGCATTGTAATCGGCATCGCTGATCTTCTTATGTGCATTGAATTTCAGCGCCGTCCAGAAGCCCATTGATTCGGAGAGATTGCCGGCCACCGTCGCGGCGCCGTTAGGCAGGTTGCCTTTGGCTTCGTTCAGCTCATGGCTGGCGGCAGCTGCCTCCATGGTCTCGAAGAAAGGAATGATGATGCCTGCCTGTTGCAGGGCTGTTGCGTTGTCGCCGGCTGTCAGAGCCGCTCTCCCTTTCAGAAAAGCATTCAGCAGGGTAGTGTTGGCATTTATTCCGGTAAGGGTTACAACGGGCTTGGCTATACCGGAGTCGATCTGGCTGGTATAGGAGCCCCAGTATTTTACGCCGGCACGATTGGCTGGAAAATTACCGGGTACGCACCAGTGGTAAAAAGCCTGGTCCCAGGCGTGCTGCTTGGCCGCGGAGCTGATGTTGCTGTTGAGCGAGTCGCCAAGGTAAACGTCGGTTATCAGATGACCGATCAAAACGCCCATCATGGTCTTGGTAAAGAACTGACGGTAGTAAAGGCCGGTGGAGGAAAGGAGTGTTTTCTTGTCGCTGACACCAGCCACACCATTAGAGGCAGTCTTGCCGGTAGAGCTGGCGATGCCGATGCTGTCCATCAGGATCTCGACATAGGCCTGCGCCGCCGCGAGTGTCTGGCTTTTTAACTGGATCCCAGATGTGTTCAGATGCAGGGTGTTGCCGTTGAAGGTAGTATCGGTGAAATATCCGCCCGTGTTAGCGAACATGCCTTTTATTTTTGTATTGCTGACTACATTGCCGGCGGTATTGCCCAGGGTGATGGTATTTTCTATCTCAGCCAGCATGGAGAGCGTAGTCTTGGCTGAAAGGGAATCCGCGTTGCTGAAATTATAGGTAGTAGGTACGGTATAAGCAGGTGTCGATTTGCCATTGTCTTTTTTGCATCCGAATGAAAAGATCAGTGCCGCACTTATGCCCATTCCCAGGATAACTCTTACTTTTTTCATGATTGTTCCTTGATTATTTGCTGATGATTATTTGTTTATTGATTTGTTTGTGGCAGCAATATTACGACCCGCCGCAGGCGCCCCGTTACGCATTCGGGAATTCGTTTTACGCGATGAGGAAAACCTTGAAAATCAAGTGAATAACCTGGATCTTTTGGGTGGCGGCGCCTACCGTTACAGCACGATTTTTTTTCCCCTCCAGCCAAGGGGACAGTAATTACGGCGGCGCGGCGAACATCCTGTCCGGGCAAATAAATGCTCTTTGGGAATAATTCTCAACATTGTAAATTTTCCATTATTGGGATTTGATTCCAATTCCGGAATCGCATTAATAAAATTTAGCATTGTATATGGTTGAATGTTAATGATTAACATAAAGGCACGCCATTGGTAATGTATAGTCGACACACTATAAATCGTCCAACTTATGAAATCGAATTTTACCTACCCGAACACAGAAAACTTGAAAGGCGGAGCGTTCCTCAGGAACCGATTATGGATCGTTCTTATGTTGACGGCCTTTGCCTTACCCTCCATGGCGCAGATAAATGCATATGCCAGTGTAACGGGGATCAGCGGCACCACTATTTCGGTGGCCAACCTGAATCAGACCTATCATACCTTTAACAACGGCGACCAGATCATTATCATGCAGATGCAGGATAATGTGACTGGTACCAATACAACGAATACGTCTTCGTTCGGAACGATATCCACGATCGCCAGTGCAGGTTATTATGAAGTAGCGACGATCAGTTCGGTTGCGGGCCTGCCGACTTCTCTTACGATCACCCATGCGGTGGCCGGCACCTTTAATTTTGGCGTCAACAG
>DATHHO010000177.1:0-16384 GCA_035317125.1 Puia sp. | reverse complement strand
ACGTTTACGATAAAGATATCGACCACCGAGATCATAGGTGCGAACAGGATGATAAGCAGGTTCAGCCACCGCCGTTTGTGCCCTGCGGGTTCTCCTGGTTCTGTGCGAACGGCTACCGAAGGCGTTGTGGCGGCCGGCGCGTCCGGACCAGGGGTATTTATTGCGGCAGTCACGGCCGACTGGCTCACCGACCGCCCAGGGCCCGGAGCGACGGACGCGTCCGGACCCAGCGTGGACTTATCATAAAAACGAACAGACAAGTCTGTTTTCATAGTCGTAAATTTTTTTATCGCAATAATTTTTGGGCTATCTTTTTTGCGGCATCGATCGGGTGCGCCGACCGCTCCAGCGAGGACTGAACACCGCTGCCTTCATAAAGCCACATGATCATTTCCACCAGATCCTCCGTCTCCCGGGCAGAGCGTTTAACCGGGAGCCCGGCGATGTTTTGTTTCACCATTACTTTGATATTCTTTTTGTGACGGCGGATAAGATCAAGGGATTCTTCGCTGAGATCGGGAAGCTCGTAGGCTACCCGTACAAAGGTGCATCCTTTGAAGTGGCCGGTCACTGCCAGATGCTTCCGGTAATCGAAGAGCGCGAGGATCTTTTTTGCCCCTGCCGGCCGGTCTTCGCTGAAAGCTTTGAAATTGGTGATCCATCTCGCGGTGGCTTCTTCCAGATAGACATGCAGGATATCCTCTTTTGAAGGAAAATGTTCATACAAGCTGGCTTTTGCCACCTGAGATTCCTCGATGATCTGGTTAATGCCGGTTGCCTGGAAGCCCTGTTCATAGAACAGGCGGTTCACGGTATCGATGACCCGGGTCCTGACTTTTGAATTTGCTTTCATCCCGCGAAGATAGGACTAAATTTATAAAAACAGACAAACCTGTCTGTCTATATAGAGATCAACGCTAATTCCCTTAAATCCTTCAAAAACCTCCGGTAATCCCAGGAATGGCTCCGTTCGTGAACTGTGGGCAGAATGCCGGCCTCAACTCGTCTACATTTGCCGATTGAAATAATGATCGTCTGAAATATGATTTTCGAAAACTCCCCTGAATACCCTCAAATGACCAGGCAATTCTCCTCCTTCAAATTTTCAATACCTGCATTGCTTTTGCTGACGAGCATAGCTTTCCTCGGATCCTGCAGTAAAAAAACTGATTATAACTATCCCCCACCCCCTACTCAGCCGGTTCCGCCCGTCACGCCTCCTCCGGCCCTGACCATAACATCCTTTACTCCTCCAACCGCTGCAAAAGATTCCACGCTTGTGATCACCGGAACCGGCTTCAGTACCAACATCACCGAAAATACGGTTACGTTCAATGGCGTTAAAGCCGTTGTTTCGGCAGCCACCGCCACCAGCCTGACCGTAAAAGTGCCCCGGGGCGCAGCTAATGGCAAGATCGGGATCCTCATCGGCACGCTGTCGGTTAAATCCGCCGATGATTTTATCTATCAGTACACTACCAGCACATTCGCCGGGAGCGGCGGCTATGGATTTGTCAATGGAGCGAGCAAGGATGCACAGTTCAGGGACCCATATGGCCTGACGACCGATGCGGCCGGGAACATCTACGTAGCCGATGCGGGCAACAACAGGATCCGAAAGATCACTCCACAGGGTGAAGTCAGCAGCATTGCCGGCAGCGGGGCACTGGGATCCGATAATGGCGATGCCGCCACCGCAACTTTCAATTACCCGCATGGCGTCGCAGTAGATACTTTGGGAAATATCTATGTGGCAGATGCCGGTGGCAACAGCATCCGGAAGATCACCGCTGCGGGAGTGGTAAGCACCCTCGCGGGCAACGGCACGCCCGGTTTCAAAGATGGCAGTGGAACTGATGCGGAATTCTGGTTCCCCGCCGATCTGGTACTGGACGGCGCAGGAAATTTATTTGTAACGGATGGCAACAACCACCGCATCCGGAAGATCACACCCGCTGGAGTGGTGAGCACCCTGCCGGGAACTGCCCCCTCCGGGTTTGCCGAATTCAGCTTCCCCGAAGACATAGCGATCGATGCAGTGGGCAATCTGTATATCGCGGATCCGGGTGCGGCAAAGATCTGGAAGATCGCCACGGCAGGGTCTGTCAGCATACTGGCCGGTAGTAGTCCTGGATTTACCGATGGTCCGGGCGCGACCGCAAAATTTGACACTCCCGAAGGCATCGCCACCGATGCCGCCGGAAATCTCTATGTTGGAGATCTTGGCAATTCCGCTATCCGCAAGATCACGCCGGGTGGCGTAGTAAGCACGATCGCCGGGAACGGCCACATGGGATTTGCAGAAGGCGTCGGGCCCGATGCAAGGTTCTCGCAGGTCAGTCCGGTTGCCGTAGATGCGGCGGGTAATATTTATATCGGCGACACCGGCAATTCCCGTGTCCGCAAACTGCAATAGATCGGCAAAATACCGCCGTTGGATAAACGCCGTTCACCCATGCTCTCACCTTGGGTACATTTGCCGGAAACTAACATAAATACTTTTATCATGCGTAGACTTTTAACCTTAACCTTTCTGTTAATGACAGCCGTCTTATTGGGGGTATCCTGTAGGAAAATGGACCTTGCCCCAAAGCCCACTCCAGCCGCGACAAAAGCCGCGGTAATGCCTTCCAGAATGGCATTGAGCGCATCCATCGTTATCCTGGCAAAGTTCAACAGCCCTACGGCTACTGCGGTGGATATCTCCGGGAATGTATATGTCGCGGATTATTTTAACCACCGGATACGCATGATCACGCCGGCGGGTAACGTCACTACCCTCGCCGGTACGGGTACGCCGGGTTTCCAGGATGGTCCGGGCGCCAGTGCACAGTTTAATTACCCCATCGGGGTCGCCGTAGACCGTGCCAAGAATGTATATGTAGCGGATTCCAAAAATAACCGGATCAGAGTGATCACACCGGCAGGAGTGGTCAGTACCCTGGCCGGCACCGGCATTGTGGGGAATACGAATGGAGCGGGTGCGGTTGCCCAGTTCAACGGGCCCTGCGGAGTAGCCCTGGACGGGAACAGGAATATCTACGTCGCCGATACCTATAATAACCTCTTCCGGAGGATCACCCCGGCTGGAGTGGTCAGTACCGTCGCCGGCGATGGCAATTTCGGAAATGTCGACGGACCTGCCGCCACGGCGGAATTCAGTTATCCCGATTATCTCGCGGTTGATGGCCCCGGGAATATCTACCTGACGGACAGAATTACCAACCGGATCCGTAAGATCAACAGGAGTAATGGAGCGGTCAGCACTATTGCCGGTACCGGCGAGGCCGGGATCGTGGATGGAGGTGCCGCCATTGCCAGGTTTCATAGCCCTACAGGTATCACCGTCGATGCCGCCGGAAATGTATATATCACGGACCTTCTTAATAACCGCATCCGTAAGCTTAGCACGGACGGGATCGTCACTACCCTGACAGGCCACGGGGACGGATTTACACCAGGAGGATTTGCAGACGGGCCGCCCGACGTGGCAGTATTTAATCAACCGCAGGGGCTTTCGGTAGACGCTGCTGGAAATCTGTATCTGGCAGATTTTAGTAACCACCGGATCCGTAAGATCAATCCCGCAGGAGATGTGACTACGCTTGCCGGTACCGGCGACCCCGGGTTTGCGGACGGACGAAGCTTTGCAACACAGCTGGCCAGCCCCATGGGCCTGGTCATGGATCTTTCCGGAAATGTGATCGTAGCGGATTATGGCAATCACCGGATCCGTAAGATCACTCCCGCAGGAATAGCCACCACGGTGGCTGGGAGCGACATGGGTCGCGTTGGGAGGGGAGATGGCTCTGCCGCCGACGCACTCTTTGGCTATCCTTCAGGTGTCGCTATAAATCCTTCGGGATATATATATGTCGCAGATGGCTCAAATAATAACATCCGCCAGGTCATCCCGGATGGGATCATCCCGGGTGGGGTCGTCAGTAGCATCGGCACCCTCGGCACCCCGGGATTCATAGACGGGGTTGCCTGGCTTGTACAGTTTAACGGCCCTGCTGGGATAGCGGCGGATGCTTCCGGGAATTTTTATGTAGCGGATACCTATAACAACGTCATCCGCAAGATCGATCCGTTTGCCGTGACGACCACCTTCGCCGGCAATGGCACGTCCGGGTATGTGGATGGCCCCGGCCTGAGCGCCGAATTTAACCGGCCAAGCGCATTGACCGTAGACAATCTTGGCAATATATGGGTAGCGGATACCTGGAACAACCGGATCCGCAAGATCACCCCGGCTGGGGTGGTGAGCACCTTCGCCGGCAACGGCGTCTTTGGATTTCTCAACGGAACGGGCACGGCCGCCGAGTTCAGCTTACCTTATGGCATTACGGTCGACCGGGCAAGGAACCTGTATATAGCCGATTATGGCAACAACGTGATCCGTAAGATCACTCCCGCTGCTGTGGTAACCACCTATGCGGGTGATGGCATTCAGGGCTGGAATGATGGACCTGCCACCTCTGCGGAGTTCGCGCTGCCTATTGGCCTTTGCGTGGATGGCAACGGAAATGTATATGTTGGTGATATGTATAACAACATGGTCCGCAAGATCACTCCTGCAGGCATCGTCAGCACCCTGGCCGGTGACGGAATCAAGGGATTGTAGAGACCGGCCTTTTATACTGAACGTTCAAACGACCCGCTCTCAGAGCGGGTCGTTTATTTTCCGAACCTGCCCGTATACCGGCTGCCCATAAACGCGCCCCAGATCACCGGCCTCTTTATTTCAATATTGGTCTTATACTTCCCGATCAGCAGCCCCAGCGGTTTCTGCAGATCGAACAGCGCATCCTGATATTTTACGGCGCTGTAAACGATCGTGTAGGTATTATCATGGTCGAGGTCGCCGATCCAGGGCGTACAGGCCAGATTGGTAGCCTGTATCGTATCCCCCAGCGGAAAATTCCGCCCATGCTTAAAATCAAAGGCCAGCAGATAGCTGTAATACCGGTTCCCGGACGGCGTCCGCTTCATCTCGCTCTGGTTGGCGATCACTTCATCATAGCCATCCCCGTTGAGATCGGCGCTTACGGCGCTGGCATATTGAAAGGAGGGTATCGTATCCCGGTACGCGATCGTCCCGGTCTTACCATCCACCATGAACCGCACCGAATGCATCAGCTTTGGAAATACACCGATGGCATAGTTGCAGAAAAAATCGGGGATGGAATCCCCGTTGAAAAAGCCAATGGCCGGTATCGTATACGCTTCCGTACCGGGCAGGCTCACCTGCCACAACAGCTTATCGGTCGCGCCATCGATAGCCAGCATCCGTCCATCCACCGCATTCACCACCACGTCCTTTATCCCATCATGGTTGATATCGGCAAGAACAGGAGACGCGACAAATCCTTTTGAAACTCCGGTAGCAAGGACCTTCGCTCCCGAAATATCTCCCCGCATGATCGCCTGCAGACTGGTCCGGTAGAAATGACCGCCAAGCGTCTCGCCACCCGTGCCAAAATATACGGCAAGACTGTCTCCCCGGGGTTCGCATACTACGGACAGATAGGTTTCCTTCCCATCCGGCACCTGGACGTTCGCCAGTATTTTTCCTGTCTTGCTGCTCAACACCAGCAGCCTCCCGCAGGGCCGGTGCGGATCGTAGGGCGCTGCACGGGCATCGCCTCCGTTGGCGATCAGCAGATCGCGGAGACCATCCCCATCCTGATCGGGGACAAACTGGGGCGTCGTAAAATTGTACCATCCCCCATCCTGTCCGTCCTTGCGTTTACGTTCGGGAAAAAAAGTCCAGACCGGCTTTCCGCTTGCGCCATCTATGGCATACAACTGCGCCCAGCGTCCGCCGATAAATACATCAGGGATCTTGTCCCCGTTGATGTCCTCAAATATGGCGGAGCCGACATTCTGATTATCCCCCGGCACAGCCCAGAGCATCCTTCCCGTCGCGCCATCCAGCGCTATGACTGCCGTATCGCAATGTTCCTCTTCCTTGCCTCCCGCGCCGATCACGATGTCCAGGACGCCATCGTTATTCAGGTCCACCGTCCTTGCGGATGAATAGGTCCCGACATTATTCATATACGCATACCAGGTATGCGGACCAGCAGGCGCCTTCGGCTCTCTGTCCGTACAGCCGGCAAAAAGCAGCGGCAAAAAAAGAAAAGGGAATGATTTTGAAAATGACATACGCAATCGGTTTGTTGAGTTATCCGGCCAGGCATCCGGAAACGCGCCGGTTTCCCGGAAAATGTACCGGTACCCGCACCTGCTCATGCTGCCCCACTGACCCGTCCAGCTTCCTCAGCTCTTCAGGCTGTCCCGCTGGAGGTCGAAAAGGAACTGGAAAAGATTGATCTCCGTCGGGATCTGTAATTTCTTTCTCACCCGGTAACGGCTGATCTCGACGCCTCTTACGGAGATGCTCATCAGCTGGGCGATCTCCTTGCTCGAAAGGTTCATCCGAAGATAAGCACAAAGCTTTAACTCATGGGCCTTCAGACCTGGATATTTTTCTTTCAGCGTGATCAGCAGATCGCTGTGTACCTTGTTGAAGTGAACGGAGAACTGTTCCCATTCCTGGTTCAGTTTTTCTTCCTCGGAGAGGAAGCGGAGTATCTTTTTTAATTCGGCCGGATCGGCCTTGTCCTTGCTGGCCTTGTCCATATGCTGCAGTTCTCCCTTGATCTTGGCGAGGAATTCTTCTTTCTGCACAAGATGCATGGCCGTAGAGGCTAGTTCGGTGTTCTTGAACTCGATCTCCGTTTCCAGCTTCTCGTTCCGCAGCTTGACGACCTCCTTTTCAGATTTTTCCAGCTCCAGCTGATGCAGATAGACGACCCGCTTCTGCTCCTCCTGATGCTTCTTCCTTTCCGACTCGAGCCGCCGTTGCTGCTTCCTGTACAGAAGCCAGACCAGCAACAGACCCACGATCAGGTAAATCAGATACGCCCAGAGGGTCTGATGCCAGGGAGGCAGCACGATAAAGGAGTAGATGCCTGCATCCGACTCGTTGCCCAGGTTATTTCTCGCCTTGACCTGGAAAGTATAATTTCCGGCAGGAAGATTGGTGTAATCCCTTTCCGTTTTTTTTGACCATTCGGACCAACTTTTGTCGAACCCTTCAAGGGAATAGCTGTACTCGATATTGGATTGCTGCTCATACAGCGGGGAGGAATATTCGATATGAAAGGAATTCCAGTGATGGCTCACCGATGGGATCATTTCTTTGGTCTGGGACTTGTCTTCATTGACATTCCCGAAATATCCGCCGAACAGCAGGCTGTCCACTTTACCCGTTGCCTTCACCGTCCGGATATATACGCTCAGTGGATGATTGTTCTGTTTATACTTTTCAAAATTGATATGATAAAAACCCTTTTCGCCGCCCACGAAGATATTATTGTCATTCAGCGGGTACACGTGCTCGAAGCCGCTTACGATCTTGCCCTTCAGCTCTGGCAGGTAGATGATCGAAGGCTTGAGCATGGAAAAATCCACCACTCCGATGTCCTTCTCCTGGATGAACCAGATATTGCCATTGGGGTCTTCCTTTAAATACCGGACACTGCGGTTGCCGAAGATCTCCGAGAAATAGCCGGATTTTTCAAATGTATCCGTGCGGCTGTTGTATTCATACACACCTTTTTCAGTGGCGATGACGATCCGGTTCCTTACCTTATAGACATGGTTGTTCAGCGAAGAAGGCAGCCCATTTTTTTCCGTATATAATTTCACCGTGCTATCCCCGGCATCCGAAATTTTGAGCTTATACACCCCGCGATAGGGATGAGACACCCAGATCGTGTTATCGTCATCGACGGCGATATAGCGGGATGATTCGGAAAAATCGGGAATGGCCCCCCTGTCCCGGAACCCGCTGTCTCCCGATTCGAAGAGACGGACGCCATGGTAATTACCTGCCACGATCAGAGAGGGACCGTGATGGGTCTGCAGGGACTGGAAGGTCCAGAACCCACTGCCCTTTGCCACGGCCTCCGCCCTCCCCTCTTTTATCTGATAAAACCCTTCGTCCCGGCCGGCAAGGAGCATATTATTGACAAGGGACAGGCCCCAGGTCTGCCCGTCTGCGATCACCCGGAAATTGTTCTTTGCATAGCTGAGGTCCCGGATATCCGGCAACGGCAGCTCATAGATGCCGTTGGAAAGCCCCAGATACAGGCTGTTATTATAAATGACGGCCGCATACCCAGACCCGGAATTCAAAATGGGTGGATTGATATGCTTGATGGCATTGTTAAAAGCGATGAAGTCGATGCCGCTGTCCAGGCCCAGCCAGATATTATGGTTGCGGTCCCGGAAAACGCTCCGCACGTTGCTGTTCTGTAACCCCTCCAGCTTAGAAAGGTTTTCAATGACCTGCCCCTTTCTGTTGATCAGATAGAAACCATTGTTATAGGTCCCGACGATAAAGTTTTCCTCATCGATCTGCACCGCCCCGGAGAAGTTCTGATAAGGATTGATGTTCATGCCCGATATCCTGAAAGGGACAAGCTGTCCGCCGGTCAGCAGGAAGAGGCCGTTCTTCTGCGTGGTCACCAGGGAACTGTCCTTACCAAAAGGAATGGACGAAGTGATATGCAGGTCCTCGGGCAAAAGGCCCTTCTCTATATAAATGCTCCATCCCCCGTTCTTAAAAGCCAGCAACCCTTTTTTCTCGTCGTGTGCGATCAGCTGCCCGTCGTGCAGCCCGACAAAGAACCAGGTGGAGGCGGGATGGTAGACGACCATCTTATTATTGCCATACTGGAATATTTTACTATCCGACCTGAAAAAGATATTATTCTCATAACAAGCTATATTCCATATATCCGCGAATTTCCGGTCTGCCTCCGGCAGCAGATTTCGCAGGGATGTATATACCAGCCTCCCCATTCCGTCCGGTGAAAAATAGCCGACCTCATCCTGTCCGCCGATATAGATCCGGTTGTCCTTGCCAAATTCAACGGATCTGACGATCGTCTTATTCGGCAAAGGGTAAAGTTTCCAGTAGGTTCCGTCAAAGCTCAGCAGCCCTTCGTTGTTGGCAAAATAGACCCTTCCCTGGCTGTCCTGGGCGATATCCCAGTTCGTGGCGCCCGCATTATAATGTTGTTTCTCGTAATTGATGACTTCCCGCAGACCGATCACCCCCTGCGCCGGAGCAATAAGGGGAAACACCGATATGAGTAGCCAGATGAGCGTCTTGTAAAACATAATGACAGGCAGTTTGTAGGTGACTTTTACACAGATGTAGTCCAGATGTAGTGAAACAAGCTTAAAAGTAGTGTTTTTTAAAACCGAAGTAGTAGGGATGTAGTCGAATAATTTTTAGTCAGCGTACCGGGTTATACTTTTATATTCTTGCATAATGCCAATTCTGCAAGGATTTTTTGTAACTAAAATTGCTGCAATATGAAATGTAATCTCACTGCCCCCCCATGCATTCCCCCTCCCTTTTGCTGCTGACGGTCCTGCTCCTTTTTGCCGGCTGTACACCCGACAAGGGAGGTTCCCTCGGTCAGAAAGCTACAGCCTCCTTTACGATGAGCCCCGTCGCCGGAAGGGCGAATACCTACCTTTTACAAAGCACTTCCCAGCATGCCATTGCTTATCAATGGCTGAAGGGTACGGGTGACTTCGCGATCGGCTCTGCGACTGATACCGCCTATTTCCCCACAAAAGGAGTCTATAAAGTCCAGCTGCGGGCGTTTGGACGGGGCGGATATGACACTGCCGCCCAATCCGTCACCATCGCTGCGGACGATCTCCTGAACATCCCCAGCTTCAAAATGCTGATCGCCAACAGCTGGAAGCTGGATGCCAGCGATGCGGCCCCGATCATCGTCGGAACGGAGGGTAACCCTGCCCAGTATTTCGGGGGCGGCGCACTGGCCGATTGCCAGATAGATGACTATTACACGTTCAAGGCCGATCTGACGCTGACCTATAATGCCGCCGGCGCCACCTTCAACGCCGGTAATCTTGCACCCAATTATACCTGTGGTACGGACCGGAGCTACACCAATTATGCGTTCACCTTCGCCCCCAGCGTACCGTCCGGATCGGCGGGCATTGCCTCCATCACTTTGTCCGGCCCCGTACCCACTCATTTTATCGGAGTTACCGACGTATCCTCCAACAATTACCGGATCATTTCCATATCGCCCGGCGCCCTGGTGCTCCGCTCCGGCACCGCCAGCGAAACCGTTCATCAGTTTAAATTCATTGCCAAGTAAAATCAACCGTTAAAAAACTGCTTATGAAATGTAACATTCGTTTTTTATTCTACATTTTGCCCCTGCTGTTTGTACTGAATGAAGTACAGGCGCAGAATATCCGGGTAACAGGGAAGGTCACGCGGAGGTCGACGGGCGAGGCGCTGAGTGCAGCCACCGTCTCCGTCAAAGGCACAAAAATAATCACCACCACCGACGCTTCCGGCAACTTTGCCCTCTCCATTCCAGGTAACAACGCCACCCTCGTGGTCTCCTACGCGGGGATGACGGTCCGGGAGACGGCCGTTCAGGGCGCGGGAGAAGTAAATATCGATCTTGAAGAGAATACAGCCCTGCTGAACGATGTCGTCGTCGTCGGGTATGGACAGCAACGGCGGACCAGTGTCACGGGCGCCATATCCACCGTTGGCACCAAAGAACTGGTCCAGACCCCTGTAGCCGACCTCAGCAATGCGCTGCAGGGTCGTGTGGCAGGCGTGATCACCAAACAGCCATCAGGAGAGCCGGGCAGCGATGGCGCACAGATCTATATCCGTGGTAATTCCACCTTCGGCGCTACGATGGAACCGCTCTACGTGGTAGATGGCATCGTCCGGACAAACAGGGATTTCTCCCAGCTCGACGCCAATGAAGTAGAATCCATCAGTATCTTGAAAGATGCCACCTCGGCCGCCATATTCGGGGTGAAAGGCGCCAACGGGGTCATCCTCGTGACCACCCGGAGAGGCAAGGCCGGTAAGACCACGGCCAGCTATTCCTTTAATGCCGGGTTTCAGAAAGTGACCAAATTTAACAACAGCGTGAGTTCTTATGAATATGCCACTCTGCTGAACGAAGCCCTGCTGAATGATGGGCAGGCCATCGCATTTACCAACGATCAGATCCAGGGTTTCAAATCCGGATCCGACCCTGTCCTTTACCCCAATACCAACTGGGAAAAACTGGTATTGGGTGGCACGGCCCCCATGATGCAGCACAACCTTTCCTTCGCCGGAGGTACGGATAAGACACGTTATTTCGCCTCTCTCGGCTATCTCGATCAGGATGGCCTCTACAGCTCGTTGAATTATAAAAGATATAATGTCCGGATCAACCTGGATATGCAGGCTACAAAGACCACCAAAGTCTCCATCGATATCAATGGCCGACTGGAGAAGAAGACGGCGCCGACTACCAGCATCTCCGACATCTTCCAGCATACGCTCCGGGACCCGCCAACGATCCCGGCATACTATGCCGGTGTCGGTTATGCACAGGTCGGCTCTTATGTCAATACGCTCAAGGCCGTCGATCCCGCAGCCGGTTATAATAATACCGAGAACAATACCATACTCACCAATTTCCAGATCGAGCAGCAGATCCCCTGGGTGAAAGGATTGTCGCTGAAAGGCGTATTGGCCTTCGATAAGCGGCTGGACTACCAGAAGGTCTGGAATGACAACGTCTATCTCTATACCAAGAATACCACTACCGGCAATTTTGACAAATCGCCCTATCAGAATCCTTCCCTCTATGAGAATTATTACCAGGATTATCAGACGGAGCTGCAGGGCCATATTAATTACACCAACCGCTTTGGCAAACACGGAATATCCGCTCTCGTACTCTTTCTCCAGCAGGAAAAACCGACCAACCAGTTCGGAGCAGGCCGTTCGGGATATGAATTTTCTCTGTTCGACGTACTCAGCCAGGGACCTTCCACCAACCCCGGCGGTACGATAACGGAGACCATCAATGGCGCCAAGGACAGATTTGCCCTTCGCAGCGGCGCAGCACGCATAAACTACGATTACGACAACAGATACTTTTTCCAGGCCAGCCTGCGCAGGGATGAATCCGAAAATTTTGCGCCCAATGTCAGAGTAGGTTATTTCCCCGCTTTTTCCGCAGGATGGGTCATCTCCAGCGAAAAATTCATGGAAAGCACCAATTCGGTTATGGACTTCTTAAAAGTCAAGGGTTCATGGGGTAAGCTCGGCAGCGACGCACTGGGTGGAGGGGCCCGCTTCCTCTATCTGGCGCGCTATCAGACTGTGGCAAATGATTATGCTTTCGGCGGGGCCGCAGTGCCCGGGTTGAATCCCACCGCAGCTAACCCGCTGGTCACCTGGGAGACCTCCACCAAGACCGATGTAGGTTTTGAAGCCCGCTTCCTGAAAGGCCTCTTTGGCATCGAAGCGGAATATTTCAAAGAAGACCGGAAGAATATCCTCGCAACACGTTCTGCCCAGATCCCTTCCTCTTACGGCGGACCCCTTCCCGCAGAGAACATCGGGATCACGGTGAATAAAGGGATCGAGCTGACCCTTACCCATTACAATACGATCTCGAAGGATTTCTCTTATAATATCAGAGGCAACCTGACCATCGCAAAAAATAAGATCATCTATGCGGCCGAGGCGGAAAATACGCCTGCTCTCTTCAAGGTTGCCGGTCATCCCATCGGTTCCTATTATGGATACAGGGCTACCGGGATCATAAAAGACTCGGCTACCTTCAAGGCCTATAACAAAACCACTGCCTTTCCGATCGGCCTGGGCGATATCATGTACCAGGACGTGAACAAAGATGGCAAGATAGATGATGCGGACCGGCAATTCCTGAGCGGCGGCGCATTACCCGAAATAGTCTTCGGTTTCGGTGCGGGGATCAATTACAAAGGTTTCGAGCTGAACTTCCTTTTCCAGGGCGCGACCAATACCCACCAGCAGCTGACCAATAACGCGGGCTTTGCCTTTTTTAACGGAGGCCGCGTGACCAGCGAATGGCTGGACCGCTGGACTCCCGATAATCCCAACGCCAAATACCCTCGTCTGTCCACCAATGCTTCGGCGACCACCAACAACTACCAGATCCCCGGCGGTCCGGCCAACGGACAGGGTGGCAACAGTTTCTGGATCCAGGATGCTTCCTATCTCCGGCTGAAGAATATGGAGCTGGCCTATTCCATAAAGCCGGCCATCCTTTCGAAGATTGGCGCCTCACAGCTCCGGATCTTCGCTACGGGACAGAACCTGCTGACCTTTACAAAGATCCATAATGTCGATCCCGAGAACCAGGACGGGAATGGCTGGTACTACCCTGCCATGGCCGTTTATAATTTCGGTCTCAATATCCAGTTTTAATACCGGCTGAAAAACAAAATCAAAAAATGAAACATTCATCAAAAAATAAGAACTCATGATTACAAGAAATTTTAAATGGGCAATAGGGTTACTGATCCTTGCCACAATGACGGGTTCTTGTAAAAAGAAATTATTGGATATCTTTCCCAGTGATGCCCTGTCAGATGCCACTGTATTTACGGATATACAGTTTGCGAACCGGTTCCTCAACGATGTATACGGCACCATGCCCAACGGGTTCAACCGCAGGGACCAGAATCCGGCGGACGCCGGCTGGTCAAGAGGCATGAGCGCCTTCGCCATGGCCGAGGACGACGCGGAAGCCAATAACCCCGCTTCCTCCACCCAGGGCCTCAACGCGGGTGTGCTTCCTACTACCTGGGCCTATTGTGACGATATATGGACCCAGAACTATGCGGTCATCCGGAAGGCCAACCTTTTTATGCAAAAGATCGACGCCGTTCCCGGCGATGACGCCACGAAGAAGCGTATGAAGGCCGAAGCGCTGTTCCTCCGGGCATTCAGCCATGCGGAGCTGGTCAAATGCTTTGGCGGTGTTCCGCTGATGCTCAAGGCGGGTACTCCCGAAGAGGCGATCGTTCCCAGGAATACCTATGACGAGTGCGTCACCCAGATCTTAAAAGATTGTGACGATGCGGCCGCCGTCCTGCCTGTCATCTACAGCGCCACGGATCTTGGACGCGCCACGAAAGTAGCCGCCCTCGCGGTAAAGGCCAGAATATTGTTATATTATGCCAGCCCCCTGACAAATACGGGCAATGACGTCAACCGATGGAAGAATGCCGCCGCCGCCGCCAAAGCCGTGATGGCCTTCGGACCCGCCCCCGGCAGCGGTGATTATGGCCTCTACCCGGACTATTACCGGCTGTTTCTCGACAAGCTCGGCAACAAAGAAGTGATCTTCGCCCGCAAATTCCAGAACCCTGACCTTAATCCCAGCGATGGCGCCAGGAATAAATGGTATATGAGCGTTCCCGGCGTAGATGACGGAGCCTGGGGCGGATTCTCACCCACGCAAAATCTGGTAGACGCCTATGAGATGAAGAACGGTAAGCTGATCTCGGACCCGGCTTCGGGATATGATAACCAGCATCCTTATACGAACAGGGATACCCGCCTGGACAAGTCGGTCGTCCATCAGGGGACGCTCTACAAGGCAGGGGTCGTAATCGAAACCTACCGCGGTGGCAATACCAATAATACCAACCGCCTCGACAGCTCGAAGACCGGCTATGGTCTGCTCAAACTCGTAGACACAGCCAAATATGGAGCCAACGGAGGCGCAGACAACGACTGGATCTTCATCCGCTATGCCGAAGTGCTGCTCAACTATGCCGAAGCGCAGAACGAGGCCACAGGCCCGGACGCCTCTGTGTTCGATGCCCTTAACCAGGTCAGGGCCCGGTCGGGTCAGCCGCCATTATCCGGTCTGGCACAGGCCGATCTGCGGGACAGGATCAGGAACGAACGGCGCGTAGAGCTTTCCTTCGAAGAGCATCGTTTCTTCGACGTCCGGCGCTGGAAGCAGGGAACCCTTTATTTCCGTCAGCCGGCTCTGAAGGTGCAGATCACAAAGAACGGCGATGGCACATTCACCTATAATTATCCGGTATGGGAACCCCGCGACTTTAAAGAATTCCAGGATCTTTTACCCATCCCTCAGGGTGAATTGGATAGAAATGCTAAATTGACACCCAACCCGGGATATTAATGGACCGAACGGATCTTTTTAAGAAGCTTTATTTTAATAACCTTGGTCTTCTCAGACCAGGGTTATTAATTTTGTTGGCCCTCTCCTGCCGGCGGCAGGAGAAATTATTCGAGCAGCTGGACCCTGCTTCGACGGGGATCATATTCACCAATACCATCACCGAAACAAAAGAGAACAACGTTTTCACCTATCAATATTATTACAACGGCAACGGCGTGGCTATAGGGGACGTGAATGGCGATGGGCTGCCCGATATTTTCTTCACGGGCAACCAGACCCCGTCCAAACTCTTCCTCAACAAAGGTCATCTGCATTTTGAGGACATTACCGCACAGGCCGGCGTTGCGGGGAAGGATGCCTGGAGGACGGGCGCCAGCATGGTGGATATCAACGGTGACGGGCTGCTGGATATCTATGTCTGCTATTCCGGATTTGGAACGGATTCGGACAGGGCCAAGCAACTCTTTATCAACAAAGGCAACAACAAAGACGGCATACCCGTCTTTTCAGAAGAAGCCGCAGCCTGGGGCATCGACGCCATCGGGACCTACAGCAGCCAGGCTGTTTTTTTCGATTACGACCACGATGGCGACCTGGATATGTTCCTCCTCGATCACGCCAATGAATTCTATTCTCCTTTTTTCAACACTACACGCCTCCGCACCCTGCGCCATCCCCGCTATGGCAACCGTCTCTACCGGAATGACAACGGGCATTTCACCGATGTAAGCGTTTCCGCGGGAATATTCGGTGGCGGCAATAATTTTGGGCTCGGCATCGCCGTCAGCGATATCAACAACGACGGTTGGCCCGATATCCTGGTCAGCAACGACTTTCATGAGCAGGATTATATGTACCTGAACAACCGCGATGGTACGTTCAAAGAGGTCGGCCAGCAGGTCTTCGCCCACATGAGCCGCAATACCATGGGACTCGATATTGCGGACTTTAATAATGACGGGCTGCCGGATGTGATGACCCTTGACATGCTCCCCGAATCGAACTACCGGCAGAAGATCCTCCACGGCCCGGATGAATACGACAAGTTCACGCTGATGGTGGACAGCGGCTACGGCCATCAGTACAACCGCAACATGCTGCAGCTGCACAGAGGCTTCACCGCAGCCGGTATGCCCATATTTTCGGAGATAGGTCAGCTGTCCGGCGTATCGAACACCGACTGGAGCTGGGCCGCCCTTTTCTTCGACGCCGACAACGATGGCCGCAAAGACCTTTTTATCAGCAATGGCTATCTGCGTGAATCCACCAACCTCGACTTCATGCGATACCAGGTCGCCGAAGCGGTG
>DATHHO010000176.1:0-14932 GCA_035317125.1 Puia sp. | reverse complement strand
ATGCTGGGCAGATAATTACTGAGCGGGTCTCTTTTTAAGGGCATCCGGATGGCCTTGGCAAAGGCCTTGAAAATAGCTTCTATCTTATGGTGTTCATTTTCTCCCCGGCACTCGATATTGAGATTGCACCGGGCGGCATCGGAAAACGATTTGAAGAAATGGAAGAACATCTCGGTAGGCACCTCTCCTATCCTTTCTCTTTTGAACTCTGCATTCCAGACGATCCAGTTGCGGCCACCGAAATCGATCAGCACTTTGGCATCGGCCTCATCCATCGGCAGAGCGAATCCATAACGCTCCATGCCGCGCTTGTCTGCCAGCGCTTTTGCAAAGGTCTCGCCCAGCGCAATTCCGGTATCCTCTATCGTATGATGCTCGTCGATATGCAGATCTCCATTTACCCTCACGGTGAGGTTCATCTTCCCATGTCTCGCTATCTGCTCCAGCATATGATCGAAGAAGCCCAGGCCGGTGACGATATTCGCTTTGCCGCTGCCATCTACATTCAGCTCGATCTTTATCTGTGTCTCGCTGGTGTTGCGTTCATGGATCACCCGGCGCAGGCCCAGCTTCATAAACTCATAGATCTGGCTCCATTGCGTCGTCTCCAGGGCAATCGTCTCATCCAGGTCTTTGCGTGCGTCACTGATCTCGGCTCCGCCCAGTTCCGGATCGTTGTTCAGCCAGATGGCCTGGCATCCCAGGTTCTTTGCCAGCTGTACGTCCGTGATCCTGTCCCCTATCACATAGGAGTTTTCGATATCGTATTCCTCATTATCAAAATAAGATTCCAGCATCCCGACGCCCGGCTTTCGGGTAGGCGCGTTGTCCTTCGGGAAGCTCTTGTCGATATGCACCGCGCTGAAATGGATGCCTTCGTTCTCCAGAGATTTCATGATGAAGTGCTGCACTGGCCAGAAATGGTCTTCCGGGAACGCGGAGGTCCCCAGTCCGTCCTGGTTGGTCACCATCACCAGCTCATAATCGAATTCCCGGGCGATCTTCCCCATGTATTCGAACATAAAGGGATAGAATTCGAGCTTTTCGAACGCATCGATCTGATAGGTGGGAGGCGCCTCTCTGATCAGGGTTCCGTCCCTGTCTATAAATAAAATTCTTTTCATTTTTCAGTGTTTGGTCCGGGTATTATTTTGTTTTAGCCCGGATCGCCTTTACCTCGGCGGCAGTGATCGCCTTCGCCTTGTTACCGAAATTATTCCGCACGTAGGTCAGCACATCTGCGATCTGCTGATCACTGAGCTCACTGTGCGGCGCCATCACATTGTGATAGCTGTCCCCGTCGACCTCGATCTCGCCGGTCAGTCCCTTCAACACGATCTGCACGAGGGTAGTCTTATCCCCCAGGACCCATTTCGTCTTTATAAGAGGAGGGTTCATATTCTGTACACCTCCGGCATCCGCCTGATGACAAGCCAGACACTGCTCAAGATACACTTTTTTGCCCCTGTCCATGGAAGCCTTCATTTCACCGGCGCCCAATGTTGCGGAGCCGTTAGCAGCCGGTTTTTTTGTTTGCGTTGCTCCAGGTTTAGCCGTTTGTGTCGCCGATGCCGGCCTGGCTTGTGTCGTCGCGGCGGGTTTGGTCGTCTGTGACATCAATGTCGTACCAAGCATCAGCAAGCCGCCTGCCAGTATGAGGATTGTGTAGTTTCTTTTCATTTCCTTGTTGGATGTCTTAAAAAAAGAACCTCCCGGCTCCAAGAATACATCTATCCTGTAACCGGGAGGTCAAAGCATATTATTATTTCTTATAGGTGATCTTCCAGATCGTTCCTTTCGAATCGTCCGTAACATAAATGGATCCATCGGGACCCTGAGCAAGCCCGCAGGGGCGATGCTTTGCGCGCCCGCTGGCCGTCAATTCAGGTCCGCCGGAAAAATTGTCCGCAAATATTTCCCAGTCTCCGCTCGGCTTGCCATCCTTAAAAGGCACAAAGGCCACGAAGAACCCTTTCTGGGGCTCGGGCGCCCTGTTCCAGGAACCATGAAAGGCGATGAATGCGCCGTTCTTGTACTTTTCCGGAAACTGCGTGCCGGTATAGAATAAGAGGCCATTGGGAGCCAGATGAGCGGGGAAAGCCACGACCGGGTCCTGGATATCATCGCTCCCTGTCTTCTTGCCATCGCCGCCATATTCCGGCGCCAGTATCTTCTTGTGCTGGAAAGGATCGTAATAGATATAAGGCCAGCCACAGTTGGAACCTTTATGCAGTTCGTACAAGCACTCGGCCGGCAGTTCCGCACTCTGCTTATCATCATACATCGCAGGGAAAATGGAATGCAGCTGGTCCCGGCCATGCTGCATCACGAACAGGCTGTTGGTAGCGGTATTCCAGTCGAGACCGACCACATTGCGCAGGCCAGTGGCATAACGTATGCCGTCGCCATAGGTCTGAGATGCCTTGTCTGCCTTGAACTGCCAGATACCTCCTGCAGAATCCAGGATGGGGCAGGGTTGCCTGCCCAGAGAGCCCGTGGCCCTGTCCTGCACCTGGCAGGAATTGGAATAGGCCCCGATATTGACATACAGGTTACCCGCATAGTCCAGTGTAATGGCCTTTGCTTCATGCTCGCCGCGCTGCAACAGTCCGGTTACGATCTTTTCAGGCTGATCGGGGCTGATTACATTATTGTCCGCATCCAGCTTCCAACGGAACACTTCCTCATCGGATGAAGCATAGAGATAGCCAGTCCTGACCACCATGCCCGTGCCGGGAAAATTCCCAAAGCCGGTGGCCTTATCGATTGCCCCTCCGCCATTCTTGCCGTCCAGGCGGTAGATGCCTTTGCCATCCTTAAGTTTTGCGAGCTTGACGTAGATGATGCCATTGCTGGTCACCGTGATATGCCTTGGCCTGCTCAGCCCTTCGCTGATCGTGGTGGCGGTAAAGCCTGCCGGGAGCTTGATGCTGGTGTCCTTAGCCGGCCTGACCGTTGCCGGATTTTCTCCGGGATGATCGGTCGGGCCACCTGCATAGGCATAAAACCCCGTTATACACAAGCCCAGGATCAGGTACAGCGACCTGGATAAGATCATCTTCGATTGTTTCAATAATTGGAGCATGTTAATCATTTTACGAAGTGTAATTTAATTGAAAATCTTATTCATCCGGCCGTAAAGAAAGGGGCATTCCTATTAAAGACCACTAATTTTTATGTTAGCAGGAACGAAATTATCCTAGATGGCTCCGGGATATTGTTGCAAAGCAGCGATCAGGTCAGCATTATCCTTTTCCGTCCCTACGGTGATCCGCAGACATCCCTCGCACAACTCCACCTTGCTGCGATCCCGGACGACGATCCCGTCCTTTAATAAATGATCATAGATCCCCCGGGCATCGCTCATTTTTACCAGCAAGAAATTTGCATCGCTGGGATATACCTTCCGCACCACCGGCAATTTAGCCAGATCCTTTACAAGCCGCTCTCTCAAAGCTACAAGGGTAACGATCATGTCATTCACCTGCCCTACTTCTTCCAGCGCCTTCAGGGCCAGCTCCTGGGTAGCCTGGCTGATATTATATGGAGGCTTGACCTTATTATATATATCGATAATGGCTTCACTTGCAAAAGCCATACCTAAGCGCAGCCCGGCAAGACCCCAGGCCTTGCTCATGGTCTGCAAAACCACGAGGTTCGGATAGTCTTTCAGTTCCTGTATAAAGGATCTATGACGTGAAAAATTAATGTAGGCTTCATCTATGACCACCAGACCGGAAAAATTGTTGAGGACGGTCTCGACATCCTGTCTGTTCATGGAATTGGCCGTCGGATTATTTGGAGAACAGACCCAGATGATCCGGGTGTTCTCGTCGATGAGGTTTTCCAGGTGTACCAGATCCAGCTGAAAATCATCCTGCAACACGGAACGGCGGACGGCGATATCGTTGATATGCGCGCTGACCTCATACATTCCGTAGGTAGGCGGATTGATGATGACATTGTCTTTTCCGGGATTGCAGAATGCGCGGTAAAGGATATCGATGCATTCATCGCTGCCGTTGCCCAGAAAAATATGCTGGGGGGGTATCCCTTTTATCCGGGAAATGGACTCTTTTACTTTCCATTGCAGGGGGTCAGGGTAGCGGTTGTACCACTTTGTCAACGGCGAGCCCAGACTGTTCTCATTGGCGTCAAGGAACGATTGCGCCTCTCCCTTGAATTCATCCCTTGCGGAGGAATAAGGCACCAGCCGCCTGATATTGTCCCTTAAAAGATTTTCTAACTGGAACATATTATTGATTATTCATTCTTACCCTTACCGCATTCGCGTGGGCCTGCAATCCTTCCGCCTCCGCCATCAGCTCGACGGCCTTGCCGATATGCTGCATCCCTTCTTTTGTTATTTTCTGAAAGGTGATCTTCTTTACAAAGCTGTCCAGGCTGACCCCGCTGTAGGCCCTGGCATACCCGTTGGTCGGCAACACGTGATTGGTACCGCTGGCATAATCGCCTGCGCTCTCCGGAGAAAAATGCCCGATAAATACCGAACCCGCATTGATGACGCGTTCGGCCAGCCCGTCTGCATTCCTGCAGGCGAGTATCAGATGCTCCGGCGCATATTCATTCAGCAGTTCCATGGCTTCCTGCTCGTCTTTTACAAGAAAAGCACGGCTGTTCTCCAGTGCGGACCTTGCGATAGCCGCGCGGGGCAGCTCTTCCGTCTGTCTGACGATCTCCGCCAGCACACTATCCACTACGGATGAAAAAGGGCTGACCAGGATCACCTGGCTGTCTACGCCATGTTCAGCCTGAGATAAAAGATCTGCAGCTGTAAAGACAGGATCTGCCGTCTCATCTGCATAGACGGCGACCTCGCTGGGACCTGCCGGCATATCGATCGCTGTCCCATCTTTCTGCACCAGCTGTTTTGCGCACATTACATATTGATTGCCAGGTCCGAAGATCTTATACACTTTTGGTATCGACTTTGTGCCGTAGGCCATGGCGGCGATGGCCTGAACGCCGCCCACCCTGAAGATCTTCGTGACGCCCACCAGTCCGGCCGCATACAGGATTGCAGGATGCAGCTTGCCTTTTGTATCCGGGGGAGAGCAGAGCACGATCTCCCGGCAGCCTGCTATCATGGCGGGTATCCCCAGCATCAGGAGCGTGGAAAATAAAGGCGCCGTGCCGCCCGGTATATAAAGGCCGACCTTTTCGATCGCCACCGTTCTGCGCCAGCAGGTGACGCCAGGCATGGTCTCGACGGGCGCCTCTCTCTGCGCCTGACGGCCGTGAAATGCCTCGATATTCGTTTTGGCCTGCTGGATGGCCGACCGCAGCTCCGGGCTCAGGGATGCAGCAGCCTCGGCCAGTTCTGTCTGGCTTACTTCAAAATGGTCCGGGGACACTTTGTCGAACATCAGGGTAAATCTCCGCACTGCCTCATCACCATTCTCTCTGACTTCCTTGAGAATATTCGCCACGGTGTTCTCCAGCGACCGGGTATCAAAAACAGGACGCGCCAGCAATTCGCCCAGCTCCTGTTTCCCCGCGGTCCCTTCTTGTGCATTTCTCAGGTCGATAATCTTCATACATCATTTTTGTGTTCGGAATCCTTCTACATGATCATTTTCTCGATCGGCACGACCAGGATCCCCTGGGCGCCGGCCTCCTTCAGTCTTTCAATAATATCCCAGAAATCATTTTCGTTCAGCACGCTGTGTACGCTGCTCCAGCCCGGCTCCGCCAGGGGCAGCACCGTGGGGCTTTTCATGCCGGGAAGAAGCTGGATGATCTCCTTCAGCTTGTCATTCGGGGCATTCAGCAGAATATATTTATTGTTCCGGGCTTTTTTTACAGCGCGGATACGGAAAAGAAATTTTTCAAGGATCTGTTGCTGTAGCTTTCCGAGGCCGCCATTCCTGATCAGCACAGCCTGTGATTGCAACACCGTCTCCACTTCCTTCAGCCCATTCATAAAAAGGGTGCTGCCGCTGCTTACCAGATCGACGATGGCATCGGACAAGCCGATACCCGGAGCGATCTCCACCGACCCGCTGATCTCATGGATCTCAGCATACACTTTATGCTTATCCAGGAACTGCTGTACCAGCACCGGGTAAGTGGTGGCGATCCGCTTGCCCGACAGATAGCTGCAATCCGTATACTGCTCGCTGCGGCCGACGGCCACGGCCAGACGGCATTTTCCAAAACCGAGATGCTCGACAATATCCACTTTCTTATTCTTCTCGTACAGCACATTCTCACCCACTATGCCGATATCGGCCACGGCGTCTTCCACATACTGGGGAATATCGTCGTCCCGGAGGAAATAGATCTCCATTGGGAAATTATCCGATTCGGTCTTTAATTTGTTCACGCCATTCTTCAGGTCGATGCCGCAATCTTTCAGCATCTTCACCGAGTCGTCGTACAGCCGTCCGGACTTCTGTATTGCAATTTTTAGCTTCATCCGTTAATTTTTATTTTTACGGGTCGGATGGACCTTGCGGTTCATCAGTGAATATTAATTTTTAGGGGCCTGATGGACCTTCCGGTTCATATAAAAAATCAGGGCTTACCTTTTGGTAAGCCCTTTAATGGTTTATTTCTGCAACAAAACATCACCGGCCTACCCCTGAGGTAAGATAAAATGATGATGATGTTGTGCCTTGTTGTTCATATCAGATGCCAAAAATAGCAGTGAATAAGGGATTATCCAAAATTTTGTTTGCCTTCGTCCGTACCCGCAAGCTGGAGAACTCCCTTTATCTTGATCAGCGCAGACCCATAATACTGTCTGACAGACTGGTCGGCAACCCGCCCGGCGATCGCCTCCATCATGATCATGGCATTCGCTTCTTCGGCCGTAAAAGACACCGGCGGAAGAGAATAGCAACGAACTACAAAATAGCCCCTGTTGATCTCATAGCTCACCGGCACATTGCTCTTCAGCAAGGCCTTGATATCCCGGTAAACGGTCCGGACGCTGATATTGAACTTTCTGGCAAAATGGCCCGCAGTCACGAATTTCTTCGACTGCAGCAGCGTGAGCATTCCAATTAATCTGTCGATCCTGTTCATGGAACAAAGATCAGGCCGCCTTATGACAACCCTATGTCAGCATCCCCTATCCGAGTTTTTTTAGCAGTTCCTTTGCCTTAGCCGAGATCGGCGCTCCTTCCGGTATCTTTTTCAGCCATTCCCTTGCGGCTGACCTGTCTTTTTGCCGGGCAAAGCTCAGCGCTATATAAAAAGCCGCCTCATATTGCAGGGCCGAACCGCCTTCAAATACGCTGGTCAGGTCCTTCCTTGCCGAATCCGTTGCGCCGGTGTTCCATTCCGCCACTCCCCGGTAAAATAAGGCCAACTGACTGCTGCTGTCTTGTTTTACGGCGCGATTCAGGAGCGGGAGGGCCTTGTCAAACTCCTGCTTATTGAAATAGCCGGCGGCCTCCTGTAATAAGCTATCGGCGTTGCTGCCCCTTTCCGTCGTACTGATCATCTGTGTCCTTCCCAGGTTGTCCAGGGAATTGCCATCCCGCGAGGTCCATAATAACACGACGGCGATGAGCACGGATGCGGCGGCGGCCAGCCCAGCCAACCACCTGGTAAGAGGTATCCGCTTCGCTCCTGCCGGTGAAGATCCGCCAGTACCGCCAGAAACACCCGGCGTCTGGGAGATGCCCATTCCCCTCCCGTTGAAATATTCCCCATTCATCGCCAACATCCTGCTCCGCAAGGCCGCAAGGGTGTCATCTTCCGGCAGACGCTGCTGGAGAGTAGCCTTAAGCTCATGGTACAAAGCGACCTCGGCTGCCAATAAAGCATCCTTATGGAGAACTGCTTCAAACCGGAGCCTTTCTTCTGCGGACAGCTCGTTGTCCACATAACGGATGATATATTCTTTATCGTAGTCAGGCATAATACTATTTGTTTTCTATGCTCGGCATTTAAATTTTCTGCGCCTGTATATAAGATAACAGCGTCGCCATACATTCCGATTTCTTCTTACGCAGGTAGCCATAGCTGACCCCCAGGGCTTCCGCTATCTTTTCCTGTCTGTCTCCCGTAAGACTCAGCCGCAAAATTTCCCGGCATTTCTCCCCCAATCTTTCAAATTGCAGCATAAAAAGACGGGCTTTGTCTTCCTCCCTTCCTACCAGCTCGGCTGCTGCAAATACATCTTCTCCATAATCAGATACATCATCCGATGACTTTGTTACCGGGCTATTGCCTCTTTTCTTTATTTCATTCAGCCATTTTCTTTTACAGACCAGTAATAAAAAGGGCTCAAAGGGGCAGGTAAGCTGAAGACCCTTGTATTTTGCCTGGTTGTATATATCTATCAGGGACTCCTGAAAAATATCGGCTGCATCCTCCTCCGACCCCCTTGTTTGCAGGATATGAAAGGTGATTTTCCGGGCAAACCGCCGATATATCTCTTCAACTACTTGATTATCATTATCTAACAAACCTTCTAGCAATCGCTGATCGGGGTGAATGGCCATCCGGGCAGGTTTTTTGGCGAATATCACAAAAAAACAGGGAAAAGGGGGGTAACAATCTACCGTTCCCGCTGATATACTTTCAAACAAAACACGTAACATGAAAAATTCAGCATTTAAATCCCTGGCCCTGATAACGGCTGCAGCCATAAGCGTCATGTCCTGTAAAAAGAATAACGACACTTCCGCCCAGCAGAATAACAATAATCCTGACGGGCAGCAGATGGCCGCATTCATGAAGGATCATGGGCCAAAATTCGAGGATTTTACCGTAGATGCCGCCGCAGGCGCAACCTTTACTTCTTCAAAAGGAATTAAATACACTATCCCTGCCGGAGCATTCGTGACGGCAGCAGGGGGTGCAGTGACCGGATCGGTGACCGTGTCTGTAAAAGAGATCACCACTGCGGCAGATATGATCCTGGCCGACAAGCCTACCCTGACGAGTGACGGACAGATGCTGTTATCTTACGGGGAGTTCTTTGTAAAAGCCGCGCAGAACAACCTGGCCCTGCTCCTGAAAAGGGATAGCGCCGTAAAAGTCCAGGTGCCCGCCAAACCGGTGAATGGCGTCCAGGAAATACCGATGTGGGACGGGGATTCCCTGACCACCTATACGCTGAGCGGTTATGATTACCTGAACACCGCCGTTACGATCTCTGTACAGGCGCCCGTACGAAAAGGAATTTCCTGGAACCAGATCAGCGCCAGTTACGCCTTCTTCAATTCCTCGAACGGCACCCTCGACTTCAAGCTCGACAGCCTGGTGCAATGGAGGAACTGCGACCAGATCGTGAGCAATGCGGGACCTAAAACCACGCTGCTCGGTTATTTCAACAGTCATTACAACAGCCAGACCGCAACAGACTATATGGGTGACCAGCCAAGCATGCTGTACTTCAAGCCCCATAATCAGAATATCCTGATCAAATTATATGATATCATTCTGAAGGCAACGGGATCCAATCAGGGATTTATCAGCTACGAAGCAGCTATGCCAGTAGGCATGCAGGGCACTTTTCTGGCAATAAGCACGGAAAACGGTAAATTCTATGCCGATATGAAGGATGGAACCATCGCAGCACCCACGGGGAGCAACAATTATTCTACACTGAGCTTCGACCCCCAGGAAGTTTCAGAATCTACGATGGTCAGCCTGATCACACAGATGAGCGCTAAATAACGAACTCCGGACCAATAATAGTGCAGCACAATGTGCTGCACTATTATTCGTTAATTCACTTACTAACTTATTACTATGCAACGAACTGCTCTTATCCTATTCCTGTCGCTGGCAATAAGTGGCATCTGTAAAGCGCAGGATTCGATACCCCCGGAGATAAGGGTAGAGGAAAGAGGCGACAGTATGCATTTTTCAGCCCAGCTCCGCCCCCTCAGGCAGATAGCAGGAGCCCCGGCCTCCTTTTATACTTATTTCTGGGAATTAGGCGATGGAAGATTCAGCTTCGATAAGGAACCCCTCTATTCTTACAGGGACACCGGCCTATACCAGGTGCGCCTGTACGCTACCAACAATTATGATGACGGAAAGGCTCCGCCTACAAGGCCGCGCCCGGTGAAAATAAAGAAGAAGACAGGCGGAATGAATACCTGGGCTTCCCATTTCTTTCATGGCAACGGGAACATTGAAATGAAGATCAACCGCAATCCCCGGCCTGGGGAAGATTTCATAACCCTCATCGGATACCGCAATCAATCTTCCGACTCCCTGGCAGGATCGATCGTGCTCTTTTACAACGAACGACAGTTCGGTCAGGATGGTTTTGCGCTTACAGAAAAGCGCTGTTATAACGGCGAAGACAGCTCCTCCTTCAATGATCTGCTGGCCGCCCTTCCTCCCGAGCGGCCGGGTTTTGGCACATTCGCCTCGAACGACCCTGATAAATTGAAGGACTACGGCGCTGATGCCAGAATATGGACCGATGCCCGGTTGAACGACCAGGAGTCCGGATCTTCCGGAGCGGACGCCGGAGTTGCCACAGGGGCCGGGGAAGTTGCCACAGAAGCAGCAGGAGTTGCTGCTGGCGCTGAAGAAGCCAGGTCCATGCTCCGGTCGATGCAAAACACCTACAAGCAGCATACTGTACTGCATTTTCCAAAGATAAAACAAGGGGAAGAAAAATTTTTGTTCCTCGACATGAATACGATGCCTGCCATGATACAGGATACCAATGCTACGGTCACCGTGACGGCTATGCTGATCCCCGACAATCCGGCGGCCACTCCTGAACTGTACCAGCTGGAAATGCAGGTCGTTGCTTCGCATGACCCCAACCGGATGCAATTGATACATCATCGCATCAATTACCGCTTCATGGGCAAAAAGAAAGAGCTGACCTACAAGGTCAATTTCCAGAATACCGGAAAAGGCCCGGCGAAAAAAATATCTATCGGCATAGCCATTCCCCAACAACTTAATACCAGCACTATAACATTGAAAAGCATGAGCCCGGTATGCCGCTGGTGCGACTCGGCCTACAACAGGCAAAGCTGCATCGACACGATATACCGTAAAGACAGCGTTTATTTCGTATTCAACAATATATACTTGCCCGGCCTGCAACAGGATGGCGTCACCGATAAGGATTCCACCAAAGGGTTCGTGGAGTATTCTGTCCGGTTTAAAAAGAAGCCCAAAAAGATCCCTTTCAGCAGCCGTGCGGCTATTATATTTGATAAGAACGAACCGGTCCTGACCAACAAGGCGACGGCCCGGTTTATTAAAGGGATCTCGCCTGGGATCATGGTAGGCTACAGCGCATTACCTTCTCAGGGAGGGTATTCGGCCAAAGGGCCCCTACAGTTCGGGTATGTGCTGGCGCCCTATGCTCCTTCCAGGCCCTATTTCCAGGTAGAAATTTTTGCAGGACTTTTACAGCAGGATGAATTCGCTGGCCCGACAGTCAGAACTCAGCAGGATACGGCCATCAACGGCCAGAAATATCTGGTCACGGGAAGGTCGCAGAAAACCACCACGCAACGGAACAGTATTGAAATAACCCCTTTGCATTACCGGTATAATATCGGAGACTGGATCGGGATTGGCATCGGGGCCATGGCGCAGGTAAATATCTCCGAAAAGACCACAGTGGAAAAAAAGGTATTTTTCATCGCTCAGCAATTGCCGTTGAATACAATGACAGCCGTCAGCTCTTCCGTATCATCGGTCCGCTGGATCGGGAATTGGGACGCCGCGCCTTTTGCAGATATCCAGTTCGGCCGGGTAAAAACGGGGCCGGTGCTGGGGCTCCGGTATTTCCGCCTGTTAAGAGGCGATATTACCGACCGGTTTTTTCTGTATGCGGGATTTAAACTATAATGTTTCCGAACTTCTATAAAAAAACAGGGTGGCGTGCCGTGTTCGTTCACGTGCATGCCAAAGCCATGCATGAGCGGAACAGGCGCATTTTCGCGCGGACCGCAGGTATTCTCCTGTACTGCCTGCTGTTCCTCTCGTACCAGGAGCCGAAGACGCCGCGAACCCCTTTGCCGGCAGGCCTGGCAGAGCAGCTCGGGAAATACCGGACGAGGGATTCCCTTACCGCATGGATCTATTGCCAGATCCAATGGGTAGCCGCAGCCCCGGCCACAAGAGCCGGCCAACTGATCAATGCGTCAGCCGGCGCATGGCGTAACCCCCGGAGCAACGAAGAAGTCCAGGCCTGGCTGGATCTGCTGATCAACGAAGGATATGCGCTGCTCGTAAGCGGGGATATCGTTCATTCCACCGATGCTTATACGGCAGCCTGGCAATGGGCCCGGCAGAACGAGGAATTGGTCGAAGGATCCCTGGTGCTGGAAAATATCCTGAAGCCTCTCGGTAATAACTATACGCGCCTGGGGGATTATGAGCAAGCGCTGTTCATACACCGGAAAGCACTGGCCATCGCTTCTTCTCTGAAGGATAGGGATGCAGTGGCCGGCACTTACAGCAACCTGGCCAATACCGCCAGTAATATGCACCAGCCCGGTCAATCCCTGGACTATTGCCGTCTTGGACTCGAAGTGGCAGAAAAGCATTCCGCCCTCAGTGGACTTCTGCTCTCCGAACAGGCGGACGCCTGCGAACAACTGCAACAGACAGGAGCCGCCAGAGCAATCATTCAAAAAAGCATTGCCGTGCTGGAAACAGCGAAGACTGCCGGTCCCCAGACCCGCTACTGGTTGCTCATGGCCTATCAGCAAGCAGGGGATATATGGTCCGCGCAGCCCCTGCAGGCCCTGAAATTCTACAATAAGGCATTAGCGCTCCAGACAAGGTTCATGGAGCAACAGGGCGCCACCCGCAAACGGGAACAGGCCAAGCTCTACCTGCGGCTCGGCGAGCTTTATTCCAGGTCGGGACAAGTTTCCCGCGCTGCATACTGGCTGGACCGATGCCTGTCCGAACTGGTCCCGGGGGAAAAGATCGGCTCATTGAAGGAAGACGATCTGTATGCCGAGAACACCTTGCTCGATCTCCTGTTCGTCCGGGCCGGATTATACGGTGAGGACAAGACCGATGATGCCCTGCATTTATACCGGCTCTGCTTTGCGACAGAAAAAGAATTGCGCAATGAGTTCATCACCGGCTCCTCCAAAGAAAGGTCCGTATCGGACAGCCGTATGCGCTATGAGACCGCAATCCATACCGCATGGCAGGCATGGAAAAGAACGGGGCAAAATAAGTACAGGCAGGCGATCCTCGGGTTCATGGAAAGCAGCAAGTCACAGTTACTGCTGGAAGAATTGCTGCAACAGCGGAATGACCGGTTGTCCGGCAATCCCAGCGACAGCCTCGGCAACAGGATCCATTTGCTCGAAAGGGCGCTGATCTATTACCGGAAAGAAGCTTTGCAGGCCGGCAAGACGGATAGTATGGCCGGTGTCAAAGCCCTTCAGGAAAAACAAACGGAATGGGACCTTGCGCAATTATATAAGAGGTCCAGGAAAACCAGCAGCGCCACGCTTCCTCTGATGAATCCTTTTTCTGCAGATTCCCTCCCGGTCCTCCTGCGGAACGGGCAATCCATCCGATCTTTTTTCGCAGGGTCGCAGGCCGTTTACACAATAGAATGGAATAATGCAGGGATCAGCTTTGCGGAGCGGCTGGCTTGTCCCGGCCAATGGCAGGACAGCCTAAGGCAGTTTATCAGGGAATATTTCGAAACGGGCGCGAACCACATGATCAACAAACCCTCCGCTTACTGCCGGGAAGCCTATGCGATCTACACCAGATTATTCGGGGAACACCCTCTCCGGGCCGGCGGTGAATACATATTATTACCCGACGGGCCCCTTAGCCTGTTGCCGGTAGACGCATTGGTGACGGCTCCCTCATGTCCTCCTTCTCCGGAAGACTGGCCTTTTGTCATCAGGCAAGCGAAAATATCCTACGCATGGTCCTTGCGGACCCTGGAGGAACAGGATCATGATAAGGTTCATAACAAGGGTTTTTCCGGGTTCTTTCTATCCGGGAATAACAGTCATTCCCCTTTGCTGGGAGCAATAACCCTTGAAAAAGATGGGATAACGCATATCATTGCCAATGGGAACTGGTACACGAATGAACAGGCCACCGCCACGACCTTTAAGAAAGCGCTGCAGGGCTCTGCAGTGATACATATCAGCTCCCACGCATTCACGGGAAAAGATACCCTTGATTCTCCGCATATTGAACTCTATGACGAGCCTTTTTACTTGTTCGAGCTGAAAGGCCTCGGAAATGGACCGGACCTTGTAGTGCTCAGCGCCTGCCGGACAGGTGATGGAAGAATGGTCACCGGTGAAGGAGTGCAGAGTCTGGCCCGGGCATTTACGGCCGGAGGCGCCCGCGCGGTAGTTGCTGGCTGGTGGAATGTCAATGATGCGGCGGCCGGACAGCTTATGCAGGGATTTTACAGTTCTCTTGTCTCCGGGCAGGATGCAGCAGGGGCCCTGCGTCAGTCCAAACTGGGCTGGCTCAACGATAAAGAGGTTTCATACCTTCACAAACTCCCTTATTACTGGGCGGCCCTGAATTACCTCGGCAATCCCGCACCCCTTAATACCGGTGACTGGATGAAGCCCTCCTCATCCAACAGGACATCCTCCGGTGGTCATTTTTGGGGGCTGAAATGGGCGCTGGCTTCCGTGGTCCTTGTTGTCATCATGCTGTTGATCCTCCGGTACCGCCTTACCCGGTCATTTGACAAAAAGGTTTAGGCACAGTACTCCGGCGAGCCCGACAACGGCCACAATCGACTCCATAATGGACCAGGACCGGAGGGTATCTTTTATGGAAAGATTGAAATATTCTTTGAACAACCAGAAACCACCGTCATTGACGTGCGAGAACATCAGACTCCCTGCTCCCACAGACAATACCATAAGATTGGGATTGACATGCGACCGGGTCATCAGCGGCAGGATAATGCCCGCCGTGGTCAGCCCGGCCACCGTCGCAGAACCCAGACAGA
>DATHHO010000175.1:0-6778 GCA_035317125.1 Puia sp. | reverse complement strand
CTCAACGACCAGGCCCTGCGCAGCGATTTCCGCCTGCTCACGGAAGGGAAAAAATCCTGCCCCATCCCCGCATCCGTACAAGCCATCGCCCCGGAAAATATTTTTATCTCGGAAGGCGCCCGCGTCTCCTGCTCGGTGCTCAACGCCTCCACCGGCCCCATCTGGATCGGCCCCCATGCGGAGATCATGGAAGGCTCCCTGATCCGGGGTCCATTTGCCCTCGGAGAAGGGGCCACCGTAAAAATGGGCTCGAAGATCTACGGCGCAACGACCATCGGTCCCTACAGCACAGTTGGGGGAGAAATAAAAAACTCCGTCATCTTCGGCTGGTCCAACAAAGGACACGATGGATACCTTGGTGATTCGGTGATAGGAGAGTGGTGTAATCTCGGTGCGGGCACATCCAACTCCAATCTGAAGAACAACGCGGGCGCCGTCCGCGCATGGAGCCAGGCAACCCAAGCGTTTATCCCTGCCGGTCTCAAATGCGGCCTGCTCATGGGAGATTATTCCCGCAGCGCCATCAACACTTCTTTCAATACGGGCACGGTAACGGGCGCCTGCTGCAATATTTTCGGGGAAGGACTGACGCCGAAATATATCCCAAGCTTCAGCTGGGGACAGCATGGGACAACACGGTATAAATGGGATGAGGCGCTCCGCGATATCGCCAGCTGGAAGAAACTGAAAAATCAAACGCTCACGAACGCCGAAATACAGATTTTGAAACATATTTTTGAAAAATTGTAATCCATAAATCATTCAATAAATGAGAAGACAAATCGCCGCGGGTAACTGGAAGATGAACCTTACCTATCAACAGGGAGAACAGCTGCTCGATACCATCCTGGCGGAAAATATCGCCCTGACCGATCATCAGCTGGCAGTCTTTGCCGTTCCCTTTCCCTATCTGGTCATGGCGCAGGATAAGTTCTCCGGCAAGAAGAATTATTTTGCCTCGGCACAGAACTGTTCCGATAAAAGTTCCGGCGCCTACACCGGCGAAGTATCCGTGGAGATGTTGCAGTCCATAAACATCAGCTACTGTGTGCTCGGACACAGCGAACGGAGAGAATATTTCTCCGAACTGAACCAATCCCTCGCACACAAAACGGCCCTCTGTCTTAAAGCCGGGATCACTCCGATATTCTGCTGCGGCGAACCGCTCAGCATCCGTGAAGTGGACGCGCAGGAAGGCTTCGTAGAGGCGCAGCTCAAAGAATCCCTTTTCCATTTTTCCGAAGAAGAGATCGGCAAGATCGTGATCGCCTATGAACCCATCTGGGCTATCGGCACCGGAAAGACGGCAACGACGGAACAGGCCCAGGAAATGCATGCGCATATACGCTCCCTGCTGAAAGCAAAATACTCGGCCGCCGTTGCGGATTCCATTCCGATCCTTTATGGCGGCAGCGTAAAGGCTGGCAATGCAAAAGAACTGTTCAGCTGCCCCGACGTGGACGGTGGACTGGTAGGCGGTGCATCCCTCCTCGCGGCCGATTTCATCAAAATAATTAGTTCCCTGAAGTAGGGATTGTGCGTATCTTTATAGGATGCTTAACGCGATAGGAATTGCATACAGAAAGATAAGGAAGCTGCCCAGGCGCGCACTGCGCCAGCGGATAAAGCTGGGCATACAAAAATACATCACCAACTATCCTTATTATATCACGCTGCAGACGGTAAGCGCCTGCAACCTGAAATGCAAACATTGCTTTATCAACGATTATCATACGGACATACACGATGGCGTTATCAAGATCATGAAATTCGATGAGTTCGTTCTTTTTGCGGAACGGCTGCGCCCCATGATCCAGCATGCGTCATTCTTTGTATTCTCCACTTTCGAGGCCATCCTGAACAAGCACCTTTTCAGGATGATGGACCTGATACTTGAAATAAACCCAAAAATGCAATTCCCCTTTCTCTCCAATACCATGGAGCTGAGCGCGGAAAAAATAGTGGAGCTGGAGAAATACCCTGTTTCGGAGATCAATATCTCCCTCGACGGGTACACAAAAAAAACGGTGGAAGATTTCAAGACCGAAGTGGTCTTCGAAAAGATCATCGACACCATTCGCCTTCTCCGCAATTCCTCTTTAAAAGATAAGCTTGCCGTGACCTTTGTAGCCCACCGGAACAACGTACACGAGTTGCCGGATTATGTGGATTTTGTAAAACAGCTCGGCATCGGCAGGATCTATGTAAGCAATATCCTGAGCTTTACCAGCAGCCTCGAGCCGCTTGCTCTCTATACCCGTGAGGGTAACGCCGGCGCACAGCTGCTTTTCGACGAGGCGGTAAAAAGGGCAAGGAAGAACAAGATCACGATCAGTATGCCGAGACTCAGACCCGAACAGCTTGGCTGCCAGACGGTAGAAGCGTTCTATGTCGATATCAAAGGGAACGTCGCCCCCTGTGATTTTCTCGGCGTTACTACGCCCTTCACCTTATGGGGTGAGACGACCCGCAATCCTCCTGTATTGTTCGGGAATATTTTCAAGGAAGACCCGCTGCAGATCTACCGCCGGCCCGATGTAAAGAAATTCAGGGATGCACACCGCCTGGGTAAAGAGCTTCCCCAACAATGCCGCAGTTGCATAGATGCGTATGGCCTGATGTGCAGCAACCGCATTCACCACACTGCCTGAACCTTCCATCCGATATGGCTATTGCGAAGATTTTATACAAAAGTTTTTATTGGAAGATCTTCCAGCTCCTGAGTTCCCTTATCATTAATATCGTCCTTGTACGGGCCCTCCAATCCAGCCTTTCCGCTGAATTCTATTCTTTGTTATACATGCTGTCCCTGGCCACCAGTTTTTTTACCATGGGCCTCGATATAAGCCTGAATTTTTACCTTTCCCGCAAACAGCTTTCACCCGTGACGGCCCGCCGGATCACCCTTGCCGTGGTGGTCCTCGCATTATTGATCTGTCTTCCGCTGATGAGCTTCCTCTGGCAGCCCATGCGCTATCCCGGTATATCCCTGCAAACCATCCTCTTGTTTTCCGCATGTAATATCGCCGGGAACCTGCTTACCTCCTTATCCGGCACCCTGTTCACAGCGGATGGACGCAATCACCTTCCTGTAAAGATCTCCTTCCTGGCCAATTGCCTGGTCGTCCTGTTCAGCCTGTCGTCGGTCCTGATCTTCACCGGCAGCAGGCTGGTAACGGCCCTTTTCTGGATCTATTTTCTGTTTTCCTTCGGGCAGGGCCTTTTTTTATACGCCTGGTCTCGGCTGTCCTATCCGGGGAAACTCGGGCCTTCTCCCGGGACCCCACCCGATGCCGGTCCGCCAGACCCTGTCGGACTAATGACGCTGGTCCGATTTTCCTTTGCCGCCTTTATAACCAACTTTATTTTTTTCGCCGCCTCCCTGATAGGGTTATATCTTCTCCTTTACCGGGCGCACCCCGCAGCCCTCGGAAATTATATCCAGGCCTATAAGATTGTAGAATATATCACCGCGCTGGCCGCATTCGTATATTATCCTTTTATGGCGCTTGTCGCAGGAGACGACACGGAAAAAATGAATGGTATGGTCCTTTTCATGGTACGCCTGTCCAATAGCTTTGTTCTCCTCGCCGCCGTGATCCTGCTCGGGACCGGCTGGTTTCTCTTTCCGTTCGTTTTTGGAAAATCCTTCGGTGAGGTCTACACCTTCTTTATCTGGCTGATACCAGGCGTATTTGCGGCTTGTGCCTCGAGCTTTTTTACGGCTTATTTCTTTGGCAAAGGCAGAATAATATTTAACCTCGTAAGCGCATGTATCCTGTTCTCTTCCGCCCTGGTTTTCTTTTTCCCTTTCACATGGGCCTGGGGACTCAGGGGCGCGGCATTGGCGTATAGTCTGGCTTCCCTTCTTTCCCTGCTGTACGACTGTCTGGTATGTAAACGATTTTTTAAATACCGGCCAGGGGACCTGCTGCTGCTCCGCAAAGCCGATATCGGGCTGATAAGGCTGTTTGTAAAAAAGTGGGTGAACTAAGTTCCTGCCGCACGCATACTGTTCCGGGCGCCTCCGGATACGAATTTCCTGCGTATGAATTGATTCAATGGCCGCTCCACCAGGAGGTATAAGGCGATCGAAATAAGCTGTATCGCGAGAAAGGTCCATTGCAGCTTTTGACCCAGATGAAAATACAGGATGGAGAACAGGAAACTGTTATGGATAAGATAGAATACATAGGAACTTTTCCCGGTCAGCTCAAAAACTTTGGAAGACAAGATCCTTCTCACTACCGATCCTTCTACCAACAGCCCGTAAAATAATATGGCGATGCCCGGGGGTAACAAAAAATTGTTGATCAGGGTCTCAAACGCGAGGAAAGGCCCCTGTCCATGGAAGTGTTTCCGGTTCATCGCCAGCAGCCAGATGCAAAGGATGGTATAGAGGATGCCAAAGCAGGTCCGGTAGACATGTGTGCGCTGCTTCAGTGCGTCCCGGTTCTTCCGGATATAGCGGGCAAGCATAATGCCCATATAGAATTCGAAGCATCTCCCGAAAAATGTAAATTCAAACAGGAATTGCAGGGAGGAAAAAAAGCCATGGAAAGAAACATTCCGGAATATCATCCAGAGCAGCAGGCCGGCAGCAATGAACAGAAGAGGCTGAAAAATGATCTTCCGCTTTCCCGACGCCAGTACGATCAGCGGGAAAAGGCAATAAAAAGTCTCTTCCACGGTCAGGCTCCATCCCGCTGGAGCGCCGGTGAATTTATATTCATCGAAAAAACCACGCAGAAAGCTCAGGTTCAGGAACATCAGCCCGGCATTATCGCGGAAGGCGCAATGGCAGACGGCCGGTACAAAGACGAAGATCGTTACGATAAAATATATGGGATAGATCCGTGCAAACCGGTAAACAAAATAATCCCTTAGCGGGATCTTTCGTGATGAAAGGGCGTCGTAATAGCGGTAGCTGATCAGGAACCCGCTGAGGACGAAAAAAATAGTGACCCCGACGACCCCGAATTCAGCCAACAGCTCATGCATCAGCTCGTCCAGCCAGGGTATTTTGAAGGAACCGAAATGAGCCAGAAAAACCATGTAGGCGGCAACTGTTCTGACCCCGGTGAGAGGAGGGAAGTATTTCGCAGAATCCGGCAATTATTGCTTCAGTTTAGCAATCAGACCGACATACTCCTGCATGGCAGCTTCCTTGCTCTTGCCTTTCAGGGCCAGCCAGGATTCATATTTTGCTTTGGCCACAAAGTCGAACGGATTGGCGGGCGCATCTGCGCTGGCATCGCCTTCGGTAGCCTGTTTGTACAGAGAATAAAGGTGCAAAAGTGAGTCGTTGCTGGGACGATTGCTGAGGCCTTTACTGTCTTCTACCGCCTGCTCGAATACTGTCTTCATATCAGGTGTTGCCATACCCAGATTTTTGGTGAAAATAAGGAATTTTTGACTTGCTGCTAATAGCTTATTTTTGCTGCGCACCCAAAAGGTTAATGAAGGAATGAAGAATATCAGGAATTTTTGCATAATCGCCCATATAGATCACGGAAAAAGTACCCTCGCAGACCGTTTGCTCGAAATCACCCATACCATCTCTGACAGGGATATGCAGGCACAGGTGCTGGACGATATGGACCTCGAACGTGAAAAGGGGATCACCATCAAGAGCCACGCTATCCAGATCAATTACAACCACATAGACAAGGACGCACCCCGCGCCAAACCGCAGGAATATATTCTCAACCTGATCGATACGCCCGGCCATGTCGATTTCAGCTATGAGGTCAGCCGGGCCCTTGCGGCATGCGAAGGGGCCCTGCTCCTCGTCGACGCCACCCAGGGCATCCAGGCCCAGACGATCTCCAACCTCTATCTGGCGATCGAGAACGACCTGGAGATCATTCCGGTTATCAATAAGATAGACATGGACGGCGCTATGGTCGATGAGGTGAAGGACCAGATCATAGAGCTCATAGGATGCAAGCCCGAAGATATCCTCCTGGCCAGCGCCAAAACAGGCGTTGGTGTGCAGGAGATCCTTGACGCCATCGTAAAAAAGGTGCCCCCCCCGGAAGGCGATCCCAATGCCCCCCTCCAGGCCCTGATCTTCGACAGCGTCTTCAATTCATTCCGCGGCATCATCGTCTATTACCGCATCATGCAGGGCAGCATCAAAAAAGGGGATATGGTAAAATTCGTCTCCACCGACCTCGAATACGGGGCGGATGAGGTGGGTATACTGAAACTGACCCTCGACCCGAAACCGGAAGTGAAGACAGGAGACGTCGGCTATATCATCACCGGTATCAAGAACGCAAAAGAAGTAAAGGTGGGAGATACCATCACCCTTGCCAGCAACCCTGCCCCTGCAATGATCCAGGGTTTCCAGGAAGTGAAGCCCATGGTATTCGCAGGCATATTTCCTGTGGACACTGACGACTTCGAAGAGCTGCGCGATTGTATGGACAAGCTTCAGCTCAACGACGCCTCGCTGACCTATGAGCTGGAAACCTCCCAGGCCCTCGGCTTCGGGTTCCGCTGCGGATTCCTCGGTATGCTGCACATGGAGATCATCCAGGAAAGACTGGAAAGGGAATTCAACCAAACCGTTATCACGACCGTGCCGAACGTGAGCTTTATCGCCCATACCAGCAAGGGAGAAGTGATCATCGTGAATAACCCTTCTGAAATGCCCGAACCTACGCGCATCGATCGGATCGAAGAGCCCTATATCCGGGCGCAGATCATCACCAAACCTGATTATATCGGCAATATCATGACCCTCTGTCTGGGCAAGCGGGGCAACCTGATC
>DATHHO010000174.1:0-13321 GCA_035317125.1 Puia sp. | reverse complement strand
ATCCTCGGCTGGCCGATCGAAAAGCTGGCCCCTGAGATCGCGCAGAAAGTTCTGGAAGGCTCCAGGGCCATCTGCGCGGAAGCTGGCATCACCCTGGCGGGCGGGCACAGTATCGATTGTCCCGAGCCCGTCTTTGGTCTTGCCGTCAATGGTCTGGTCGCTATCACGCAGCTGAAACAAAATTCAACGGCCACGGCCGGTTGCCGGCTCTACCTGACCAAGGCATTGGGAGTAGGCATTCTTTCCACCGCACAGAAAAAAGGCCTGCTCCGTCCGGAGGATGCCGCCATTGCACTGGAAAGCATGGTGACCCTGAATAAGCTGGGTGAACTATTCGGGCGGCTGGACAGCGTAAAGGCCATGACCGATGTGACGGGATTCGGGCTGCTGGGACACCTCGCGGAAATGTGCGAAGGCAGCGGCTTATCCGCCGATGTTGAATTTGACAGAGTACCGGTGATCGGATCGCTTGCGCAATACCTTGCACAAAACTGCTTCCCCGGCGGCACGCAGCGCAACTGGGACAGTTACGGCCACAAGATAGGTCCGCTCACCGACGAACAACGATATATCCTCGCCGACCCACAGACCAGCGGTGGCTTGTTGGTAGCTGTGGCGGAGGATGGCGCCGCCGCTTTCGAAAAACTGCTGCAGGACCAGGGGTTGTCAGCCAGCTATTGCCATTCTTTTGGAAGGCTTAAGACAAAAGCCAACGGCGCGTTGATCACGGTCGGATGATTATGGCCCCTGCCATGCCCGCGGCCACTCATCCTGGCTGATTTGACAACGGTAAAGTCACGGATAAAGTACAACCCTTTCCGGGTTGGGAAATGAAATCCGCAGTCCCGTTATAAGACTCTACCCTGTTAAAAATATTGGTAATGCCAATCCCTCTTCGCTTTTGATGCATATCGAACCCGATACCATTATCTTGAATGATCATCGTAACCAGGCTGGGGGTATTACTAACATGCATCAGGATCTTGCTGGCCTTCGCATGTTTATCTATATTGCTCAATTGCACCTGTGCTATACGAAAAAGGGTCTCTTTAATGGGTGGAGGAATAGCTTCTTCAGCAAGTTCACTTAATTCCCAATGAACCATTGTTTTGTAACTGTAATTTTCAACGAGCAGCTCTAATTCTTCTCTGAGGCCATTCTCTGAAAAACGCGGCATCACCATATGGTGTGAAAGGTTCCGGGATTCCTGCATGGCTTTTTGCAGGATCCGACGGCAATTCTCAATTATATCGATATTGTTCTCGGGCTCTTCGCAATAATAACCTAATTGCAAATTTACAGATGCCAGCATTTGATTAATGTTGTCGTGTAATTCCCTTCCCAACGCGTTACGCTCCAATTCCTGGGCCCGGAGAATGATCCTGGTCACTTCCTTTTGCCGTTCGATCCTGTCCGCCATCCGCTCTTCCTCCATCCTTCGCCTCTCGGACATATCGGTAGATATGACAAAATATTTGGTTACCGTTCCATCGTTTTCCCGGATAGGCTGTCCGCTCGAAAATTGCCATTTTGTTTCCCCTTTTTTTGTGCAAACGGCTATATCGCAGGAATAGGGCATATTTATTTCAACCTGGCTGCTTATATAGCCCAGCGTACCTTTATCGGTCGCCGCTCCTCCCAGATTCAGCCAGGGGTCCTTCCCCTGCATGTCCTCTTGTGTATATCCCGTATAACGCGTAAACCCTTCGTTCACCCATAATGCATGTCCGGTATACCTGTCGAAGATCATAACACTGTTAATGGTTTCTTTTGCAATCATGGACAACACTTCCATTTCCTGCATTAATCTTTTTTGCCCGGTGATGTCCACTAATGCACCGATAACACGAACGGGGTTACCCATATCGTCCTTCAATACGTAGGCCCTGTCCAACGCCGTACCGTAACTGCCATCCGCCAATTGGAACCGGAACTCATCCCCCCAGGAAAGGACAGTGTTTTCCCGCATTCTTCCCAGCCTCGATATCACTTTATTCCTGTCAAGAGGATGTATTCGTTTTGTCCATTCAGTAAGGCCTGGGACAGGCAGATCCGGGTTATAGCCCAGCAGGTTGAAAAAATTTTCATTCCACCATATCTCGTCCGTAAGCAGATCCCAGTCCCAGACCGCATCTTTTGTTGCTTTGGATAATGTTTGGAACCGTTCATCAGATCGCCTGATCTCTTCAAGGGCATCCCGTTTTTCTTTCTCGGCTCTTTGTTGCTTTAAGGCGGTATCGATGGCAGCAGGCAGTCTTGTCAACCTGTCTTTCAAAATGTAATCGTCTGCTCCCAGTTTGATGATATCGGCAGCGAACTCTTCCGATACGGTGCCGGTCACCATGATAAACGGGATATGGAGCGATCGTTGATGGACTATCCGCAATGCTTCGCGGGCGCTGAACTCGGGCATGGAATTGTCGGCCAGGATGACCGCAGGGCCAAATTGATCCAATGCGTTAAGAAAGGCATCCTTGTCGAGGGCCAGGTTGAATTCGATATCGGGTTTCTCCTTTTTAAGCATCCGCTGAATGATCTCCGCGTCGGTTGTACTGTCTTCCAGCATTAATATTTTTAACGTGTCGGTCATACTTTTTTCAATTAAGTGGGTGGCTGATTTAATAATAACCAATAGAATCCAAGATTCCGTATCGCCTCTGAAAATCTATCGAAGTCCACGGGCTTTACGATATAGCTGTTGGCGCCCAAATCATAACACTTATGAATGTCAGGGTCCTGGTTTGAGGAGGTCAACATCACCACAGGCGTTATTTTTGTGCGCTCATCCTCCCTTATTTTTCGCAGTACTTCAATACCGTTCAATTTCGGCATCTGTATATCCAAGAGGACTACTTTTGGCGGGTATAAAATATCCCGCGACCCGGCAAATTTCCCGATTGCAAACACGAAGTCCAACGCTTCTTCCCCATCTTTCACATGGACCAGGTTGTTGGCCATACGGTGCTTCTTCAATTCACGGATCGTGAGTTCCGCATCATTAATATTGTCTTCGACCAGTAATACGTCAACTGCATTTGGATTCATATGAGATTGATTTATTTTATAATTGACTTCCATGACTGCAAACTAAATCCATGTCCTGGCCGGGAGGCAGGGAAAAGTAAAAACAGGCGCCTTTGTCCAGTTCGGCTTCAGCCCATACTTTGCCTCCATGTTTGGCGATGATTTTCATCACCAGGGCGAGGCCAATGCCGGTTCCTTCAAATTCCTCGGCGCCGTGCAACCGTTGAAAGACATTAAATAATTTATCCTTATACTTATTATCGAAACCTACGCCGTTATCTTTTATAAAAAAGGCGATTTGCCCTTCGTGGATAAAACTGCCTATCCCAATATGCGGACGCTCCTTCTTGCCCGAATATTTTATTGCATTCGAAATGAGGTTGACCCATACCTGACGTATGGTATTGATGTCGCCTTTGATCGAAGGCAAGGTCTCCAGTTCCCACTCGATGCCAGAACGGTTATTTTCAGAGGCCAGTTCACTTATTACTTCTTTTACCATCTCCGCGGTGTTGATACCTGTCTTCACGATATCCTGCCGTCCCATCCGGGAAAAAGCAAGCAGGTCGTCAATAAGACGCCCCATCTTTAAGGTATTGTTTTTAATGATAGTCGTAATTCGTCTGGCTCCATCATCCAATTTGCTGGTATAATCTTCCTCCAGCATTGTCGTAAAGCCGATGATCCCGCGCAAAGGGGTCCTCAGGTCATGTGATACGGAATAAGTAAAGGCTTCCATCTCTTTGTTTGCGGCTTCCAGTTGACGGGTACGCAGATCCACCCGGTCTTCCAGTTCCTGGTTCAATTTGTATAACTCGTCCTCCACTTCCTTCCGGCCGGTAATATCCGCCTTTATGGCAACATACTGGTAGGGTTTGCCTTGCTCATCGAGGAAAGGCACAATAGTAGTATCGACCCAATAAATACTTCCGTCCCTGGCCCTGTTTCTCAACTCGCCCCTCCATATTTTTCCTTTTGCAATGGTACCCCACAAGCCGCGGATAAATTCCTTAGGATGATAGTCGGAGTTGATGATGCGGTGATCCCGGCCGATCAATTCATCGACGCTGTACCTTGATATTTTGCAAAAATTCTCATTGGCATGTGTGATAGTCCCTCTTTGGTCGGTGATGGCGACGATCGAAGATTCTTCAAGGGCATATTTATAATCCGTTATTTCTTTAATGCTTTCCTTCAATTTTTCTTCCGCCTTTATCCTTGCCGTGACATCATTGGAAAGGATAAAACGGGCTGTTTTACCGTCAAAGGATATGTCGTGCGCGATGACTTCTGCAAAAATAATAGTTTTGTCCTTTTTTAAATGTTTCCATACTCCCCGGTTGTAATTAGCCGGGTTGATCGTACGGGTGTGGTCCGCGCGTTTGAAAAGCCCGACTTCCTCCTCTGGCCTGATGTCAAGGGCGGTCATGGCCAGGAACTCTTCACGGCCGTACCCGTAATGACTGATTGCCGCCTCATTTACATCAAGAAATTTAAATGTTTCCAGGTCGATGATCCACATGGGCATCGGGTTACTTTCAAACAGGTGCCGGTATTTTTTTTCGCTTTTAAATAATTCATCCGTGCGCTCCGAGACCCGCCGTTCAAGCTCCGCGTTCAATTGCATTATTTTTCCCTCCCCTTTCCCGCGTCGTTCCATTTCCGTTTCGAACTCCTTTTGCGACTTTACTGAAAAGACGGCTGGAAGGAATTTTATCAGATAAAAAACAGTGACCCAGCTTAATATTCCTGTTACCAAACGCGCCAAAGCGTTCAGCCGGTAAATGGGGAACCAAAAGGCAGCGGCGTCCAGGAAATGAGTAGAACCACAGGCAAGTATAAAGGCGGCGAATAAAAAATAGAGTCTTTTGAAACGGATATCCTGTTTTTTAGAGATATATCGGATGATGACCAGGGGGATGCTGAAATAGGCCGACCAGATCAAAAGATCACTGACAATATATAGCCATCCGTGAAATTCAGTCCATCGGCCGCAATGCCATCGGGGCGGCCAATCCGAGCTGTCAAAAAGTTTGCGAAAAAAATCCAGCATCTGGAGCACATGTTTTTAATACATAATATGATTACATACTAAATCAGAACCCGCCACTAAGAATTCTTCTTAACCGATCTATGCTACCCGTATAATGCGTTGTTAAATTTCCCGGAGTAAGGGTCTGTGCGACAAAAGTATATTATGCATTGCATTTTTTTATGCAAGCTTAAGGAAGGTTATCCTATAAGGTACTGGAAGTTAACGAATAAAATCGACTAAATTAAATAAAAAGCGGCGCAGGCCGATTTATCACACAAGGCCTCCTGTCAACAGAATAATTACCCTTCCTGTTATAAAAATCCGTAATTTAGAATGGATAACCCCTTTGCTCCTCTCCTTAAATAGCCAGTCGCAAGGCTTAGAAATTGCCAACACTAACACTAAGGTTCAGTTCGTAGCTATCGATTATGCAGGTTCGCATTGACGTGATCCTGGAAAATTCTCTATGCTATGCATATTACCAAAGACCCATTCACTAAATCCTCATTAGAAAAAAAAATATCCGCGGGATTTATTCTTTGTTCGCTTATCCTCCTCCTGGTGGCGGTTATTTCATTTAACAACAGTGAAAAACTTATAGACTCCAATCACTGGGTAAATCACACCCATGAGGTAATAAATGAATTAGAACAGGTCCTGGCCTGTTCTGTTGACGCGGAGACAGGTGAAAGAGGATATATAATCATGGGGGACGAAAATTACCTCGAACCCTTTACCAGGGCCAAATCAAAAATATCCGAGCACATTGACAAAATAAAGGAGTTAACCATAGACAATCCCGTTCAGCAAAAGAACAGTAAAGAAATCGAGCAAAGAGCCGGTCTGCTTATCAACCACCTGGAAAAAGGTATCCAGACCAGAAAGACAGACGGTTTTGAAAAGGCACAGGCCCTTGTTGCCAGTGGGGTCGGCAAAGGTATATTAGATGAGATCAGGCGATCGATTGAAAATGCCCGGGCGGGAGAGCAAACATTGCTCCTCGAAAGAGAAAAGACAAGTGAGGGGGACGCGCGTAATTTCACCATCGTTTTTATTGTTTTATTATTGATCATCGGCCTTGTCCTCGTCAGCGTTTATCTCATCATTACCCGGAATTTAAAAGCCCTCAGAAGAGCCGAAGAAGAGACCGCCAATAAAAACTGGAGCCTGTCGGGAAGCGGGGATCTGGTCAAAAGCATGCAGGGCAACAAGCAATTGGCGGAGTTGGCGGAGACCATCATCAACCATTTAGGCGCCTGGTTGGATGTACAGATCGGTGCGATCTACATAACGGAAGAAGATAACAGGCATCTGAAGCTCGTAGCCGCTTATGCCGTTGATAAACGAAAAATGGATTTCCCGGTCATCCGGTTCGGAGAAGGGATAGTGGGACAGGCCGCAGCCGAAAAAAGGACTATTCTGATCAGCGATATCCCTGCCGGTTATTTATCCGTTAATACCAGCTTCGTAGCAGTGCCGCCCAGGAATATCATAGCCGTTCCCTTCGTTTTTGAGGGTGTCGTAACAGGCGTTATTGAATTGGGCAGCATCCGTGATTTTACCGGGCTTCAGCAGCAATACCTGCAGATCATAACGGATAGTATTGCCATAGTCATATCGTCCTCGCAGGGCCGGGAAAAAACAAAGGAGCTGCTGGAAGAAACACAACGCCAATCCGAAGAACTGGAAACCCAGCAGGAAGAATTGAAACAGTCGAATGAGGAGCTGCATGCAAAAACAGAATTGCTCGAAAGATCGGAGGCGGAATTGAAGACCCAACAGGAAGAACTGCAACAAACCAACGAAGAACTGGAAGAAAAAGCCAATCTGCTGGAAGAACAAAAAGACAGTCTGGAGATGGCAAAAATGCAGGTGGAGACCAAGGCCCGGGAACTGGAACTGACCAGTAAATATAAATCGGAATTCCTCGCCAATATGTCGCATGAACTCAGGACGCCTCTCAATAGTATCCTGATACTGGCACAACTGCTGGCGGAGAACAGGAGCAGGTCTATCGGGGAAAAAGAAGCGGAATATGCGAAGAACATTCACAGCTCCGGTACCGACCTGCTGAATCTTATCAATGAAATACTCGACCTTTCAAAGGTAGAGGCGGGGAAGATCGAACTGGAGATCGCTGAAGTAAATATGAATGGGTTGGCCGCTAATCTTCGTTCGATGTTCAGCGGGATAGCCAACAATAAATCCATCGATTTTCAGATCATTCATCAAAAGGATAAGCCTGGCGATCTCTTATACACCGATCAGCAAAGGCTGGAGCAGATCCTCCGGAACCTCCTTTCGAATGCCTTTAAATTTACAGCCAAAGGTGGTAAAGTAACAGTGGACATAGCTTTTAAGCAGGATGGGGTAGCGGAATTTTCAGTGACCGATACAGGGATCGGGATCCCGGAGAACAAACAGGGGATCATTTTCCAGGCTTTTCAACAGGCGGACGGCTCAACAAAGAGAAAATATGGCGGCACCGGGTTGGGGCTCTCCATCAGCCGGGAGCTTGCCCAGGCACTGGGCGGGGAAATACAGCTGTTGAGCGAAGAAGGGAAAGGCAGCAGGTTCACCTTCTCCCTTCCGGCAAAATTCGATCCTACCCCGGCTCTCCCCTTCACAAAAAAAATCGAGCTCAGGAAAGCCGACCCGGTCGATCCGATCCGGTTGGCAGGCATGGAAAAGACCCCCGGCGGGGAGGAAAATGCCGGGGATGACCGATATGCGATACAGGAAAATGACAGGATCATCCTTATCATCGAGGATGACCTGAATTTTGCAAAATTGCTTCTGGAATTTTTCAGGGAACGAAATTATAAGGGTATCGTGGCGCATCAGGGCAATACCGGCCTTAGCCTGGCGAGGTATTACCGGCCGGACGCCATCGTACTCGATATGCATTTGCCGGTAATGGATGGTTCCGAAGTGCTTAAGCAATTGAAAAGCGATCCTGAACTGAGGCATATCCCCGTACAGATCTTCTCGGGATATGACCTGAGAAAAGAGAGCCTGGAATTGGGCGCTTTTGATTTTATCAAAAAGCCGGTTACCCTGACAGACATGCAGGATGCCGTCGACAAGATCGAAGAATTCATCGAAAGGAAATTAAAAAAACTGCTTATCGTCGAAGACAACAAGCAGCAAAACAAGGCCATTCGTGAGCTGATCGGGAACGGAGACGTAAAATCCTTCTCCGCGTATGCAGGACTGGAAGCCTATGAAATAATGCAAAAAGAAAAATTCGATTGTATCATTATCGACCTGGGGCTTCCGGATATGAGTGGCCTTGAGCTCCTGGAAAAGATCAAGGCAAGCAGTGATCTCAATAAGATCCCCATTATCGTATATACCGGGAAGGATCTGAATAAAGAAGAAGTTGCCCGTCTGAACAAACTGGCCAATACCGTGGTGTTGAAGACAGCCAACTCGAAAGAACGCCTGCTGGACGAGACCATTCTTTTCCTCCATCGCATGGAATCGAGACTGCCAAAAGAAAAGCAACAGATCATCCGGAGGCTCCACCGGACGGACGAGGTGCTGCAAAACAGGAAAGTATTGATCGTGGATGACGACATGAGAAATATTTACTCCCTGACCAATGCATTGGAGGAGGAAGGGCTGCACTGTATTACTGCGGAGAACGGGAAAACGGCCATCCAGGTATTAAAAGAGCACCCGGATATCGATATTATATTAATGGACGTAATGATGCCTGAAATGGATGGGTATGAAGCTACCCAGGAGATCAGGAAAATGAAAAAGTTCGGGAAACTGCCTGTTATTGCCCTGACGGCAAAGGCCATGAAGGGCGACAGGGAAAAATGCCTGGAGGCGGGCATGTCGGATTATATTGCAAAACCCGTAAATATGGAGAAACTGCTGTCTCTTATGCGGGTCTGGTTATACCGTTAATACATGACAAATGAATACGATCGGGGATAGACTGAAAGGAAGAAGCATTCTTATTGTAGACGATGATTCGCGTAATACGTTCGCATTGGTGAGCTACCTGGATGGAATGGAAATGAATATTTATACAGCCACGGATGGTTATCAGGCAATAGAATTATTGGATGGTCCCGGCAATATCGAAATGATCCTGATGGATATGATGATGCCGGAGATGGATGGGTACGAAACGATAGGCAGGATCAGGAACAACAGGGCCACCGCCGCCATTCCAATTATTGCCCTTACTGCCAAAGCCATGAAAGGGGACAGAGATAAATGTCTCGAAGCGGGGGCTTCAGAATATGTTTCCAAACCCGTTAATATGAAAGAGCTTTTGGAAAAAATGGCAAACATGCTTAACCCGGTATAGAGATATGACAGATCAGGAAGAATTAAAAGAATTGTTGGAATCTATCCGTTTTACCTATGGGTATGATTTCACGGAATACGCCGAAGCGTCTGTAAAAAGACGCATCGCCCTTTTTATGAGTTCCAATAAGATCGCCTCTCTCGAAGCCTTGGGCAAAGCCCTTCTGAAGGAGGAGGCTTTTTTTGAGCAGTTCATTTTGGAAGTAACGGTGAATGTGACCGAAATGTTCAGGGATCCCGATTTTTACAAAAGCTTGCGTGAGAATGTCATTGCACGATTGGCTACCTATCCTTTTATTAAAGTGTGGATTGCCGGCTCTTCCACAGGAGAAGAAATTTATTCCATAGCGATCTTGCTCAAAGAAGAAGGGCTATTGGAGAGATCGGTCATTTATGCTACCGATATCAATCAAAAAGCGTTGCAAGCGGCAAAAGAAGGGATCTATTCTATGGGAAATATGAAGACGTATACGACAAACTATCTGAAAGCCGGCGGGAAGAACTCTTTTTCCGACTATTATACCGCTAAATATGATTCTGTGTTATTGGATAGCTCACTTCGACAAAACATCGTCTTCTCGGCCCATAACCTGGCTGCCGACAAATCGTTCAATGAATTTCAGCTGGTATTATGTCGCAATGTCCTGATCTATTTTAACCAGCAACTGCAGAATAAGGTTATTAATCTTCTATACGAGAGTTTATGCCCTTTTGGATTTTTGGCATTGGGCAATAAGGAATCACTTCTTTTTACCGACAAAAGAGAAAGATTTGAAGATGTCGATAAAAAAGAAAGGATATTCATTAAAACAGGTTAGCGCGTGAGTGATAAGCATTTTAAGGTTGACGCTATTGTCATCGGGGTATCTGCGGGGGGTCTCCTGGCCCTATCCGGCATTTTGGGAGAATTGCCGGCCGATTTCCCATTACCCATTATCGTGGTCCAACACAGATCAAAGGATGAACGGACCGTATTGGAAGATCTGCTTCAGTCCAAATGCAAAATAAGGATCAAACAGGCGGACGAGAAGGAAAAAATAGAGGGGGGAGTGGTTTATATTGCACCGGCCGGCTATCACCTGCTCATTGAAACGAACCGTTCTTTTTCACTGAGCTGCGATGCGCCTGTTAATTTCAGCAGGCCGTCTATCGACGTATTGTTTGAAACCGCAGCGGAAGTGTATGAGACTAAATTAATAGGAATTATCCTGACAGGCGCCAGTAAAGACGGCGCAGCAGGTATAGAAGCGATAAAAAGACGGGGGGGAATTACGATAGCGCAAAATCCGGCAAACGCATTGTTCCCGGTCATGCCCCGGGCGGCAATAGACACCGGATGCGTACATTATATTTTTGAACTGGAAGAAGTAAAGAATTTTTTACTGGACATCAGTAAAAATTAAGCTTACATGAAAAAGAACGAAAGAGCTAATATCCTGATCGTAGATGACAAAGTAGATAATATATTTGCCCTCGAACAGATATTGTCCAGACCCGATAGGAACCTTATCAGGGCTATCAGCGGAAAAGAAGCATTAAAGACCGTTTTGAATAAAGACATCGACCTCGTCGTCCTGGATGTCCAGATGCCCGGTATGGATGGATTCGAAGTGGCCCAGATCCTGAAATCCAATAAAAGGACCAAAGATATTCCCATCATATTTGCTTCCGCGGAAAAGAAAGAGCATAAGTTCGTACTAAAGGGATTTGAAGAAGGGGCGGTCGATTATCTTTATAAGCCACTGGATACAGAAATAACAGAGGCAAAGGTATCCATGTTGCTCCGGTTGCACCTTCAGAAAAAGGAATTAGTCAGGAAGAACCTTGCACTGGAAAAATATGCTCTGCTGATCAATAATTCTGCGGATATCATTTGTATCATCAATGCCAGGACCTTGAAGTTCGAAGAAGCGAATTACGCGGTAAATACGATACTGGGCTATACCCCGGAGGAGATCAAAGGCAGTTCCATTTTGTTTTATCTCGACGGAGAAGATCGTCCAGGCGTTCAAAAGGCATGCAAGGAGAATAAGGAGAAATTCTCCTTCGAGACCCGGGTTTACAGCAAAGAAAGGGTCATCAAATGGCTCAACTGGAATATTGTCAATAAGAACGGCTTATGGTTCGCCAATGCAAGGGATATTACCGACATAAAGGAAGTGGAAGAAATAAAAAACTATTTGTCGGTCGTGGTAAGACAATCTGAAGACGCCATCTTTCTCCATGACCATGAGGGGAAGATCATATCCTGGAATGAAGGCGCTGAAAAAATATATGGGTTTTCGGAAGCCGAAGCGTGTAATATGAAGATCTGGAACATCGTCCCTGAACATTTACTGCCTGAAATGGAGGCGGTGATCAATGAGATACTAAAAGGGAAGAGGATCGAATCACAGGAAATGAGCCGGATCACGAAATACGGGAAAATGATCGATGTGGCATTTTCGGCTTCTGTCATCGCTGACCCGAACGGCAACCTGAAGTCGGTAGCCATTACCGAAAGAGACATCACGCAACAGAAAAAGGCCCGCCAGGAGATACTGCAACTGAACACAGATCTTAGAAGAAATGTTACTCAACTGGAAGAGACGAATAATGAACTCGAATCATTCTCTTATTCCGTATCCCATGATCTGAGAGCCCCCCTGAGAAGCATCAATGCATTTTCCCATACCATACTGGAGGAGTATAATGAGCAGTTTGACGGGGAATTGAAACGCCTGTTCGGAATTATACTGGTCAGCGCGAAAAGAATGGGGCAGTTAATCGATGATCTGCTGGCATTTTCAAGACTGGGTAAAAGGGCGTTATCGAAAGTTCCGCTTGATTTTAACGAGCTGGTCCGGCAGGTGGTGAACGAGCTGGAGGGCCCTGGTAATTCCAATGCTGCCATTTCCGTTCAATATTTAAAATCAGCGGCGGGGGATAAGGCATTGATTTATCAGGTCTTCACGAATTTAATTTCGAATGCCATTAAATATTCCGCAAAAAGAACGACACCTGTTATCGAGATCGGGTTTTCAGAAAATGCCGGGGAATACATATACTATGTAAAGGATAACGGAACAGGGTTTAACATGGATTATTCTCACAAACTATTTGGCGTATTTCAACGTCTCCACAGCAATGAAGAGTTCGAAGGAACAGGAGTCGGTCTTGCCATCGTCAAACGGATCATCGTAAAGCATGGAGGAAGGGTATGGGCTGAAGGGCAGCCGGACCAGGGCGCCATTTTTTACATTTCATTGCCCAAACCCCCTGACCTGGGTTAATTCACCGGTTCATTGTTTTCGCAGGTCAAGCTGAAATGGCAAATTCTGCAAAAGTCCTGTTAGATTGCATGCCAATCATTATCGTAAACCTATCATATGGCGACAGTTGCATTGAACAGTCCTGCGGGAAAATGGATCACGGCATCGGCTATCCTGGCCTCTTCCATGGCCTTTATCGACGGGACCGCCCTGAATGTGGTCCTGCCCTCTCTGCAACAAAGCCTGCACGCCACAGGCGCCGACCTCTTCTGGATCCTGAATGCCTACCTGCTTATGCTCGCGGCGCTGATCCTCATCGGTGGCTCCCTCGGCGACAAGCTGGGCAGGAAGAAAATATTCATGATCGGTATCCTGATCTTTATAGCCGGCTCGGCTGCCTGCGGCCTGGCCCCAACGACGAACTGGCTTATCGCGTTCAGGGTCCTCCAGGGCATCGGCGGCGCATTGATGATCCCCGGCAGCCTTTCCCTCTTATCCTCCTCCATCGATGAAAAAGAGCGGGGCAAGGCCATCGGCACCTGGTCGGCGGTCACGACCGTCGTTACCATGGGCGGTCCCGTTCTCGGCGGGGCGCTTGCCGATGCAGGCTTATGGCGCTATATATTTTTTATCAACGTCCCCATTGGAATTGCGGCCACCATTATTCTCTGGCGGCGCGTAGAAG
>DATHHO010000173.1:0-27463 GCA_035317125.1 Puia sp. | reverse complement strand
TTCCTCGTCAATATTCCAAAGCCCGTAGGTGAGGCAGGCGGTGGTATCGCCAATGCCCTGCTCGGCAGCATCATCATCATAGCCGTAGCGTCCATTATTGCCGTTCCGATAGGGATCCTTGCCGGCATCTATCTGAGCGAGAACAGGAAGAGCCGGCTGGCTTACTGGTGTCGCCTTTGTGTGGACATCCTCCAGGGCGTTCCATCGATCGTGATCGGCATCGTCGCCTATTTCTGGCTGGTCAAACCGCTCGGCGGCTTTTCAGCCCTGTCCGGAAGCGTGGCCCTCGCCATCATGATGTTGCCCATCGTGGTCCGGTCTACCGAAGAGACCCTGAAGCTGCTGCCCGACACCCTGAAAGAGGCCGCTTTTGCCTTAGGCATGCCCTTTCACCGGGTGATCTTCAAGGTGATCGTCCCGGTTGGTATCAGCGGCATCCTGTCTGGTGTCATGCTTTCCATTGCAAGGATAACGGGCGAGACGGCGCCTCTTTTATTTACGGCATTCGGTAATCCATACCTGTCCGCCAATCTGACCAAGCCCATGCAGAGCCTGCCCCTGCTGATCTTCAACTACGCGACCAGCCCGTACAACGACTGGCATGATCTGGCCTGGGGCGCGTCGCTGATCCTGCTGCTATGGGTCTTATTCCTAAACATTTTTACAAAGCTGATAACAAGAAAATGGAAAGTACAATTATAAAAAGCAGGGGATTTAACGCTTCTTTCGGTAACAATCACGTCGTTAAAAATGTTAACATCGATATTCCCCGCAACCAGGTGGTCGCGGTAATGGGACCCTCCGGATGCGGCAAGACGACCTATCTGCGTTGTATCAACCGTATGCATGAGCTGATCCCCGGCGCTACCAGCAGCGGCGAAATGACAATTAACAATGAGGATATATATCAGATGCATCCTATTTTTGTACGTCTTAAAATAGGGATGGTCTTTCAGCGACCAAACCCCTTCCCAAACCTGAGCATCTACGATAATGTCATCGCAGGCTATAAGCTCAACGGCATCAAGCTGGCCAAGGCGGACAGGGACAGGGTCGTTGAACATTCGCTGACGAGGGTGGCGCTCTGGAACGAGGTCAAGGATTCCCTGAACAAGAAGGGCTCCTTCCTGTCCGGCGGCCAGCAGCAACGGCTTTGTATCGCCAGGGCCGTAGCCATGGAGCCAGAGGTATTGCTCTTCGATGAGCCCACCTCGGCGCTGGACCCTATCTCTACCTCCACCGTGGAAGAACTGTTCCATGAGCTGAAAGTCAATTATACGCTCATCATCGTGACCCATAATATGCAGCAGGCTGCGAGGGTCAGCGACAAGACGGCGTTCTTTTATCTGGGCGAGCTGGTGGAATATGACGAGACCAAAACCATGTTCACCAATCCGAAGGACAACCGTACCCAGAACTATATAACGGGTCGCTTCAGCTAAACAACCTTACTTATCTTACATAACAATAACTATGGCACAAATAGAAACAGAACTCCAACTCCTGAAGACCGAAGTGGTAAATATGTGGAACCTGGTGATCTCCCAGCTCACAAATGCAAGACTGTCTTTTATAAATTTCGATAAGGACCTCGCCCGCGAGGTGGTGGCAAAAGAAAAAAGGGTCAACGGAACGGAACTGAAGATCGACCGGGATTGCGAAAATATTTTTGCGCTTTTCTGCCCCGTAGCCATCGACCTTCGTTTCCTGCTCGCGTCACTGAAGATCAACTCCAATCTGGAACGTATCGGGGACATCGCCGAAGGGATAGCCAAATATATCATCAGCGCAGACGGCCCTTTCACGGACGGCCTGCTGCAGGCGACCCGGACCCTTCAGATGTATGAGGAGTCGGTCAACCTGCTGGAAGATACGCTCACCTCCTTTGAAAAGGAAGACACCATCCTGGCCCGCAGCGTGTTCAAAAAGGATGAATTTCTGGACAATATCAATGTCAGCTCGAACAGGAACATCGAAAAATACCTGACCGATCATCCCGAAGACCTCAGCCAGGCCCTCTGGATCCTGTCGATCATCCGTAAGCTGGAAAGGGTAGGCGATCAGTCGAAGAATATTGCCGAGGAGATCATCTTTTATCTCGAAGCCAAGGTCCTCAAGCACAAGAACAAACATTCCTGAGATCATATTAACATAACTATTCAGTAAACTCCCCATAACAAAGGGAGTTTATTTTTGCCATGATTTAATTGGTTAGTCACCTGTTAATCGATGGTTTATATATGTAGAGTTGAATTTTCTCATGCAGAAGCCGCTTCATTTCTATGAGGGTGGCTTTTTTGTTTTAGCGCCTCTGCTTCCGCGTGCGATCGCCCCTGCTCTGACCGGCTCTCTTAATTGAACACGCAATCCGGGTAGAGCATATCGAGGGAATTTTTTCTGGAACTGGCAGCCGTATGCATGAGATAGCTCACGATGGATTCCGTGGAATGATCGAGGGAGAGAGAGATCTTCTTCTTTTGATCCATCCATCTTGTAAAGACGGCCTTGAAGTCCGGGCCAAGGGCCGGAAGGACCGGTATCCCCATTTTTTCCAGTGCAGCTCCGTTACAATATTGCTCATATTGCCCTCTGATGGGGATCACCAATAATTTCTTGCCAAGATACAGGGCCTCGGCTGGGGTCTCAAAGCCCGCTCCGGTGATAATGGCTTTACAGTCGATGAGGCTTTTGTTAAAGGCGTTCTTGCCGACCGGAATAAACAGGATATTCTTGTGCTGAACGGGCTGACGCACCTCCTTCGAAAAGATCTGGAAACGGTAGTCGGTAAGGCCTTCGAAATGGCGCACCAAACTGGTATCGCTGTGCGAAGGGAGGTAGACGGTGATATAGCCTTTATCCCGGGGCTCGGCCTGCAGGATCTCTTTTTTGATGACCGGAGGCAGGATAAAATCGTCGTATTGTTTAAAATGCAGACCGATATATTGGGTCGCCCTGGCATAGTTCCGGAGGATCCATTCGCCCATCCTCTCCCGGTTTGCGGGCCTGGGTGTTTTGGGTGATATAAAGCTGGCTTGATGACCGAAGTTCACCGACGGTATTTTTTTATAAGCGCAGGCCAGTGCTGTAATGGATTCGAAATCATTCAGGACCAGGTCGTATTTTTCCACCGGCAGATCTTTTACTTCGCGCATAATACGCAGCGGAGCGAACTGGCGTGCGATCTCCCAGTAGTTCAGGCTGCCGCTGTTGTTATAAAAGAGGCATAGACCCTTGCTGCGGTATTTCACGGAGGCATCCAGCTGCAGACTGTTGTTGGCGCCGCTGAGGAAAATATCCACCTCCCCATAGCGCTCCAGATAGGGCAGGATCTCCATGGCCCTGCTGATATGACCGTTGCCGGTCGCCTGTACTGCGTAAAATATTTTCATCCTATAAAATTTAATGCAGCCCTGATCTGACGCAGCCCCTGAAACCCTCTGCGCTGTAGAAAATGGCTCAGATTGCCGCTAATGAGTTGATATAAAAATTGATCTCATCCGTCACCACGCTGATCGGCGACTTCATTTCTATTGTCTGGGTCGCCGGGAAATCCTTCTCGGCGTATTCAAAAATGGTCCATTCATTCTGCTGGTATTCCAGCGCCGTGAGATGTTCCACCCAATCTCCGGAGTTCAGATAGGTCACTTTCCCGTTCTTCGTCTCCACCACCTTTTGCTGGGGCTGATGGATATGACCGCAGATGACATAGTCATATTTCTTTTCGATGGCCAGCTCCGCGGCTATCAATTCGAAATCGTTGATCTTGCTCACGGCCTTGTTCACGCCCGCCATGACCCTTTTCGAGATAGAGACCCTTTCTTTCCCGAAGGATTTCAAAATGAAATTGATGAAACGGTTGAGGCGTATCAGCAGGCTGTATCCGCTGCTGCCCAGCTTAGCCAGCACTTTAGCGCCCCCTTTGGTAGTATTATCAAAGACGTCCCCATGGAAGATCCAGGTCATTTTATTGTCGATCTCCAGCACCAGCTTGTCCGTCAGCGTAAAATTCCCGATCTGGATATCCGTGTACCTGCGCATCATCTCGTCATGGTTGCCGGTAATATAGAAGACCCGCGTGCCATTGGTGATGAACTGGATGATCTCCTTGAGCACCATGATATGCGATACGGGGAAATAACGTTTGGAAAATTGCCAGCCATCGATGATATCTCCGTTCAGGATGAGTATGTTCGGCGTAATGCTCTTGAGGTAATTGAGCAATTCCTTGGCCCGGCATCCATAGGTCCCCAGATGCACATCGGATAAGACTACGACATCAACGGATCGTTTTTCCATTCTTGTGGTTTTCCAAAGGTCTAAAGAAGTTATTAACACAATTTTACCCATGCGTTAAGAAATTGTAAGTTTATTGTGAACGGAATATTACCAGATAACTATAATATAACAGCGCCAGGCCCCAGCGGCCCGTTATCTTTGACCACCTGAATAAAAATCATCCAAGTCATGAGAAATGTATTGATCCTTATTCTTTCTTTTTGCCTGAAGGCCGCTGTGGCGCAGCCTCCTTCTTATACAGTCGCCAATACCCATTCGCACAACGATTATGAACAGCGTATTCCTTTCTGGCTGGCTTACAACGCGGCGTTTGGCTCCATCGAGGCCGATATATGGCTAAGAGCGGGGAAATTGCTGATAGGCCATGACAGCAATGAGATAAAGTCCGGCCGTACGCTGGAGGATTATTATATCCGCCCCCTCGACAGCTGCGTCCGGATGAATAACGGTCATCCTTTTGCCGATGCCGGCAGACAGTTGCAGCTTCTGATCGATATCAAGACGGACTCCATCGGCACCCTCGATGCCCTGGTGGCTCTCCTGAAAAAATACCCCCTGCTTACCGGCAGCCCTTCGCTGAAATGGGCGATCACCGGCAACAGACCGGCATCTGCTCTCTTCACTTCTTATCCTTCCTTTATATGGTTTGACGGCGTATTGCATGAGGACTACAGCAGCCAGGCGCTTTCGCGGATCTGCATAATGAGCGATGATTTTAAATATTATTCCACATGGAATGGTCTTGATAATATGCCGGACCCCGACTGGCAGCGGCTACAGCAGGCCGTATCGAAGTCCCATCGTCTCCACAAGCCGGTTCGTTTCTGGCGCGCTCCGGACTTCAGCGATGCCTGGCGGGTGTTTATCCGTTTACAGGTGGACTATATCAATACCGATCACATTCCGGAGCTGGCGGCTTTTTTAAAATCCCATTAAATTGAACCGAAGTTCCGCATTTGAACCATCGCGTTGTTGTATTTTACCTAACTTGACTGCCTTACTAAACGGGCGGCCTTTATGAACGAAGAACTCATTTTACTTCTCGGCGACAAGATCAAAACGAAAAGAAACCTGAAGAATATTACGCTGGAACAGCTGGCGGGCAAGGCGGGCGTCAGCAAAGGCCTTATCTCACAGATAGAGAACAACCGTACCGTGCCTTCTCTGCCGGTACTCTTCAATATCATCCATTCTCTCGGCGAAGACCTCCGGACTTTTTTTGAGGACATGCACGAGACCTTCAGCAATGGGCATATTCTTATTGTCCGGAAGGGCCAGGAGAAGATGTTCGGCAAGGAACCGGTAAAAGGCTTCTCCTACAAACGGGTCCTCACCAGGAGCATCGCCTCACAGACCACCGATATCGTTTTGCTGGAGCTGAAGAAGAATGCGGCCAGACGACAAATGATAAAGACCGATGCCTTCGAATGCAAGTATATGCTGAAAGGCCGGGTAGAATACCAGATAGAAAAGGAAACCTTTACCCTGAACGAAGGGGATACCCTTTTCTTTAACGGCCGCGCCAGTCACAGGCTCAGGAACACGGGCGACACGGAAGCGCTGATGCTTGTGATCTATCTGTTCAGCTGACCCGATAATCAATCCTTTTCTTTTCTGCAACCCCCCTCCCGGAAATTTACAAATACTTAATATTAGTTTAGTATTTATAAACTGTTAACATTTACTTAAAGCAGGGCTAACCTTGCCGTCACATTGCAGGGATAATTTCGCTCCACTATAATTCCTGCGTTCTCTCAACTAAAAACATACTGTATTATGCGTAAAAGAATTACCCACGGGATTGGGGTTCTGGTTGTAGCATTCCTGTTACCCCTCTTTTCCTTCGCACAAATCCTTATCAGCGGTCACGTAGTTTCCAGTGCGGATCAGTCTCCGCTGGCCGGCGTGTCCGTGATCCTCAAAGGCACCAAGACCGGTGTATCCACAAACCTCGAAGGCATTTTTTCGATCCGCGCGAAAAGCGGCGATGTCCTGGTGATCAGCGGTGTAGGCGTTACCAGACAGGAGGTGACCCTGGGAGATGACAGGGAGATCACCATCACGGCCGTTACCAGTTCAAGGGAACTCAATGAAGTGGTGGTCACCGCCCTTGGGATCAAAAAAGAAACCAAACGTCTTGGATATGCTATCCAGGAGGTAAAAGCTTCCGAACTGCTGAAGGCCCGTGAGGCTAACCCCATCGATAACCTGGCGGGTAAAGTGGCCGGTCTGAACGTAGGGATCAACCAGGAACTCCTGGCTTCACCGGTGGTGTTGCTCCGTGGTAACAATGTTACCTTCTATGTGGTCGATGGGCTTCCGATCAATTCCGATACCTGGAATATCAGCCCCGATGATATCGAGACCTTCACCATATTAAAAGGACCCGCAGCCGCAGCCTTATATGGCAACCGCGGTACGAACGGCGCGATCCTGATCACGACCAAACGTGGTGCGAAAAACGGCAAAGGATGGACCGTCGAAGTCAATTCCAGCAATCAGATCAATAAAGGGTTTATTGCCCTTCCCAAAGTACAGGAGCTGTACGGTCCCGGCGATAACCAGAAATATGCATTTGGCGATGGCTCCGGTGGCGGTATCAACGACGCCGACTATGATGTATGGGGACCCATCATGGATGGTCGCCTCTTACCACAATATGACGGCAAGGTAGATCCCAATACGACCTATACCACGACCTTCGCGGACGGCGCCGTTTATAAAGGCCATATCCAGCCCACTCCCTGGATCGCACGCGGCCATGATAATATGCAGCATTTCCTGCAGACCGGTATCCTGACCACCAATAATATTAACATGTCCTCTGTGACAGACCGCAGCAATGTCCGTATGTCCGTATCTCAGTCTTACCAGCGTGGCATCACACCGAACACGGGTCTGAATAAGCTGAACTTTAACATTTTCGGAAGCTATGATGTCAGCAGCCGCCTCAAGGTGGAAGGCAGCCTGAATTACAACCGCCAGTTCAGCAACAATATCCCCGACATTACCTATGGTCCCAATAGCATCGTTTACGATATCGATGTCTGGATGGGCTCCGACTGGAACATCAACTCACCGGACATAAAGAACTACTGGCCCGCTGGCGGCGGAGTGGCCGGCGTCCGTCCTACCTTCGAAGAATACAAGCATTACCAGAATCCATGGTTTGTATCCAACGAATGGCTGAGAGGGCATTATAAGAATGATCTCTATGGTTATATAAACCTGAATTACAAACTGGGCAATGGTTTCGAGGCGCAGCTTCGTTCCAATGTCAGCACCAATGACGTGCTCAGAACGGAAAAACTGCCCTGGTGGGCCCACCCGTATAGCCAGGAATATCATAACCATGGTAACTACCGCGAGGACCGTCGCGCCCTCTGGGAGAATAATACCGAGGGTATCGTCAAGTATAGTGGTGAGCTGGGCAAGAGCGGCTTCAACCTCTTTGCCTTGGCCGGTGTGAACGCCCGCAATTTCCTGTACAACTCCAGCTACACGACGACCAACCAGCTGATCACGCCGGAGCTTTACAATTTTGGTAATTCCATAAACCCTATCCAGTCCTGGAATTTCAATTCCAATATGCTCGTGCTGAGCGCTTATGCCTCTTTCGACCTGACCTACAAAAAATACTTCACCCTTTCCGTGACCGGTCGTGAAGATAAAAGTTCCGCCCTCCCCCTGGCCCATAATGCCTTCTTCTATCCTTCGGCGGCTATCAGCACGGTGCTCTCGGATTATATCATCCTGCCTTCCGCCATCAGCTTCCTGAAGCTCCGGGCCAGCTATGCAAATGTTAAAGACGGGGGAACCAATCCCTATATCGGGGCGACCCCAACCTATGGCACGGGTTACGGAGCCTTCCCGCTGGATTATGGAGGCCAGTATTTTTCCACTTATGGCGGTCCTTCCTATAACCTGGCCACGGCCTACCAGACCAGTCTGGGATATAATAACCAGAATGTGGCGACCAGCACTACGAACATCGTGGATCCCAATATCATCCCGGCCACGCATACCAATTATGAAGGCGGGATCGATATCCGCTTCCTGAAGAACAGGCTGGGTTTCAGCGCCACGTATTTTAAATACATCAATGGCCCTTTACAGAACCCTGCATCGATATCCGAGGCCAGCGGTTATACTTCCTATATCACGAATTCCAGAAAAACAGACCGGAGCGGAGGAGAAATATCCGTACAGGGTACTCCCATACAGGCTTCCAATGGCTTCCGCTGGGAGGTGTTGGTGAACTGGTCCACCTATCGCGAGATCTATACTTCGCTTCCCAATAATTCACTGACGGATGGCAGTGGATATGTCCTGCATAAAGGAGACAGGGTAGACCTGCTGACCGGCAGCAAGGAAGCCAGGACCCCGGATGGGCAACTGATCAACAGCGCCGGTGGCCTGCCTATCTATCTGAATGTCGCGCAGGCCCTTGGGCATGGCGATCCGGACTGGAGCTGGGCGATCAATAATAAATTCGCGTACAAGAACTTCACCTTTTCTTTCCAGTTCGATGGAATGGTAGGCGGCAGGATCCAGGACCTGGTGCTGCGTAAGCAGACGGAAGGCGGAAGGGGCCTGAATACCGCCACGGGTAAGATAGGACAGGCCCGATATATCGAGGCCTATCATTTCGGCGATCCCGGGTATAATGGCGCTTATGTCAACGGAAAGGCAGTGTTGGCCGAAGGCGTGCAGATCGGGAACGGCGGTTCGCTGGCCTTCGATGCGCTCGGTCATGTGACCAATTTCAAGGACCTCACCTTCGTCGCCAATAATACGGCTACCCATTGGGTGCAGGATTTTGTCAGCAGCTACTACAATGACCCGGAACATACCATGACCAGTAAGACCTATGCCAAGCTGCGGGAGATGGTGATCACCTATTCCATTCCCGCATCGGTCCTGGGTAAGAGCATGGTCAGCAGGATAGACTTCTCCCTCGTAGGCCGTAATCTTCTGTACTTCTTCCATAAAGGCTTCAATGATATCGACGTTGACCAGTATCCCGGAAGAGATATGAACAATAATGCCAACAGGGAATATAATTTCCAGACCCCTACGACAAGGAGTTATGGCTTTAATATAAACGTGGTGTTCTAATCCATAAATACCATAAATAATAAATCATGAAAAAATATACATTAGCCTGGTTACTGATGGCAATGATCGCCGTCACCGGGTGTAATAAAAAGATCGAAAAAGATACGACCAGCCCTAACCTTCCCGCAACGGTCCCAGCATCCCTGCTGCTGAGAAGCATATTGAACGATATGTACAATGATCCTGGCGTGGACCATGGCGACCATGGAGGACAGGCTGAACGGAACTGCCAGTTCTTCTGTTCCAACTATACCTATTACGGTAATAATGCGTATTGGGACGGAGTTTTTCACTCGCAATACGCTGACCTTAATTACGGAACCCTGACCAATGTGATGAATATGGAAGCGGTGGCTAAATCGGGCGCAGGCGGCTCCGACAACAACCCCTATAATGCGCTGGGTAAATTCTTCAGGGCCTATTTTTTCGTGAGCATGTCCCTGAGAGTAGGCGATCTTCCCATGACCGATGCTCTGAAAGGTGCGGCTAACATTTCACCGGTCTATAATACGCAGAAAGAGATCTTTATCCAGGCCAATAAATGGCTGGATTCGGCCAATACCGAGCTGGCCGGCATCATCCAGAAAGGGGTATTTGAATTTTCCGGAGACTCCTATTTCGCTGATTTTCTTGGCAATTCCAGTACGGTCGCGCTGGTCAAATGGCAGAAAGTAGTGAACAGCTTCCGCCTCCGCGTCCTGATCCACCTCAGCAAACAGGCCGCCGACCCAGACCTCAATGTAAAAGGGCAGTTCGCCCAGATCCTCGCCGATCCTGCAAAATACCCGGTCATGACCGATATGAGCGATAATCTGCAGTATGTATATAATGCACAATACAACCGCTATCCTAATAATAGTCAGGTCTATGGCACCGAGGCGCTCCGCTTCAATATGGCTGCCGCGTATACGGACTCCCTGTCATCCTTAAACGACCTCCGGGTGATGATGGTTTGCGAGCCGGCCAGAGGACTGGGATTTGCCGATACCAATTACAAATCATTTAAAGGCGCAAATTCCGGCCTTGATCTAAGCACCATGGCCGCCGGCGTAAACAGTAATTCCACCAATATCTATTCTCTGCTGGGCCGTCATCGTTATTATGAAACGTTGGTCGGTGAGCCCACGCTCCTGATCAGCTATCCGGAATTGTGCTTTAATATCGCTGAAGGCATCAACCGCGGCTGGGCGCCTGGAAATGCGGAGACCTGGTATCAGAAAGGCATCTATGCCGATTTCAGCTTCTATGGGGTCGTCGACGGAGCAAACACGGTCATCTTTCAGAAACCCAGCGGCTTGCTGGGCGACGATGTGACCTACACCGTTCATTTCAGCTATGCCGGTTATTATAACCAGCCGCTGGTGAAATACGATGCGGCCAGCCCTGCTCACGCGCTTGAACAGGTCCTCGAACAGAAATACCTGGCTTTTTTCAGGAACTCGGGACTGGAAGCGTATTATCAATGGAGAAGGACGGGCGTCCCCGGATTTTTACAGGGGCCGACGCAGTCGGGATATGGCAATGGAGGAAATATACCGTTACGGTTCCAGTATCCGATCAACGAAAGCAACGTGAATACCGCTAATTATACAAAGGCCGTGCAAAGCCAGTATGGGGGCACAGATAATATCAATACGGCAATGTGGCTGATCAAATAAAAAATATGCAACCATCCCGCAAGGCCTTTTTCTGTTGTGTAATATTGTCCTGCTGTGCCCTGCTGATTTCCGCTCAGCCCAATCCGTACCGGACGGAGAATCTGGTCATCGTGACCCTGGACGGCATGCGTTGGCAGGAAATATTCGGAGGGATCGATTCCGCGTTGCTCGGCAACCCTGGTTTTACCATGGATAAGGACGGCCTGAAGAGCAGGTTCTGGAGCGACGATGCCCGGGAAAGAAGAAAAAAACTTTTTCCTTTTCTCTGGTCGACCGTAGAGCAGGGCGGCCAGCTATACGGCAACAGGAACATTGGCAATATGGTAAATGTATCCAACCGCTACAAGTTCTCTTATCCCGGCTACAACGAGATCTTTACCGGCTATCCCGATACGGCTATAAATTCGAACGACAAGATCCTGAACAAGAACACGAACGTGCTGGAGTTCATCAATAAACAGAAAGGATATACCGGCAAAGTAGCCGCCTTTTCTTCCTGGGATGTATTCCCATTTATTCTGAACAGCGCCCGCAGCGGGATCTATGTCAATGCCGATAAGGATACCCTCCACGGTGCTTGGGAGGGATTTAAGATGATCAACGAAATGCAGGCCCTTACCGCAAGGCCTCTTGGCCTGAGACCCGACCTGCTCACTTATTTTGCCGGAAAGGAATACCTGAAGACCCATAGCCCGCGGGTATTATATATTGGCTGGGATGAGACGGATGATTATGCCCACGCCGGTCTTTATGACCAGTATATCAACAGCGCTCATGCCGAAGACGCCATGCTTGCCGATCTGTGGAATACCCTGCAGTCGATGCCGCAGTATAAAGACAAGACCACCCTGATGGTGACCTGCGATCATGGGAGGGGCGACAAGATCAAGGATCAGTGGAAGGACCATGGACAGAATGTGGATGATTCCGGCCAGATATGGATGACCGTTATGGGCCCCGATACGAGGCCCGGAGGGGAAATGAGCAGCCCTTCTCAGTTGTATCAGAAACAATGGGCGCCCACCATGGCCGCCCTGCTGGGCTTTGACTTCCGGCCTGCACAGGGCGGCACCGCTCCGGTAAGTTCAGTCATACAATAAATATAATTACACATGACCACCGGACAAGCTGAAAAGATAACGGACGAGATCCTCGGCATGTATGAAAAGCATGGCGGGGAGGAATACGCCGGAGAAAAGATCTCTCAACTGGAGCATATGGCGCAGGCCGCGCAGCTTGCGGAGGAGCAGGGATACGATGAAGAGGTGATCCTGGCCGCCTTCCTCCATGACATCGGCCACATCGCCGTTTCCGCGGAGGGTGACAAGGGGATGGACGGATTTGGCACAAAGGACCATGAGGAGATCGGCGCTGAATTTTTGAAAGAAAAAGGGTTTTCCCGGAAAATAGTCCGGCTGGTGGAATCCCATGTGGAGGCAAAGAGATACCTGACGTTTAAAGACCCTGTTTATTATGGACAGTTGTCGGAGGCCAGCAAAGTCACACTGGGATATCAGGGCGGCCCCATGAACGAGGAGGAGGCTGCAGCCTTCGAACAATATCCTCTCTTCGGACTGATCATCCAGATGCGCAGATGGGACGAGCAGGCCAAGCTGCAGGACTATCAATTGCCGGACCTGCAACACTACCGTACTATGATTCTTCACCATCTTGAATCAAAATAAATTTATCCCGGATGAGCGCAATCCAGCTGGTTGTTTTTGATATCGCAGGCACCACGGTGCGGGACAGGGGAGATGTAGCCGATGCCTTTATCAGGGCGTTCGGGGAATACGGTCTGGAAATACCCGCGGATGAAGTAAGAAAGGTAATGGGCTTCCGTAAATCGGACGCCATTTCCCTGCTCCTGGAAAAATTCCCTGCGGGATCGCCGGGATCCATACCCGGATCGTTGCCCCTTGCAGCCAGATCGCCAGCGCTAGCTGCCGGCATACACGGCGCATTCATCAGCAATATGATCTCGTTTTATGAAAAGGATCCGCAGCTGGAACCCCTTCCCCATGCCGAAGAAATATTCACCAGGCTGAAGGAACGGGGTCTGAAGATCGCCCTGAACACGGGGTTTACCCGGGCGATCGCCGATACGATCCTGCGCCGCCTGCACTGGAACAATGGATATGACAGGATCGACAGGGTGATCTGCAGCGATGAAGTGCCGCAGGGACGCCCTTCTCCGGATATGATAAATACCCTGATCGCCGGCCTGGGCATTTCTTCCTCCGCACAGGTGATGAAGATCGGCGATACGGAGGTGGATGTGGAAGAAGGCCGGAATGCCGGGTGCAGGATCGTGGTCAGCGTTACTACCGGCGCCAATACCCGCGGACAGCTGGAGCAATACCATCCCGATCATATTATCGACGATCTGCGGGAATTGATACCGATCATCTCAAATGCCTGATCCATTCCATATGACACCCACGAGCCTGCCCCCTTCTCCTCTCTCCTCCGCCGGTCTGCCGGTCACCGGACCAGGGGCAGGGAGCCATCCGTTCCGGCCCGACTCGCTCCGGTACAGACTGCAAAATTCACCAGCATGGGTATTCGTAGTATACGTCTCTCTTTCCTCTTTTGTGGTTTATAGCTGCATGTATGGCTTCCGCAAGCCCTTTACCGCAGCCTCTTTCAGTGGGGTGACCCTGTTCGGGATATCGTATAAGGTAGTGCTGGTCATTTCGCAGGTGATCGGATATATGATCAGTAAATTTTATGGCATCCGGTTTATCGCCGGTATGCTGCCGGCCAGAAGGGCTGGATTTATCATCCGGCTGGTCCTGGTGGCCTGGACATCGCTGCTGCTGTTCGCATTGGTGCCCGCGCCTTATAATTTCATATTTATGTTCATCAACGGACTGCCCCTGGGCATGGTCTGGGGGCTTGTGTTCGGCTTCCTCGAAGGAAGGAAGGTAACCGAACTGATGGGCGCCATTCTGGCGACCAGCTTCATATTTGCATCGGGCTTGGCCAAGACGGTGGGCAAATGGCTCATGCTGGATGGCAGGGTGAGCGAATGGTGGATGCCTTTTATTGCCGGCGCCATATTTGTCGGTCCCTTGCTGGCAAGCGCCTGGCTGCTGAACCAGACCCCACCCCCCGATAAGGACGACATTGCTCTGCGGACCGTGCGCAACCCGATGGGAAGATCCCAGCGCAAAGCATTTCTGAAAAAATTTGGCCTGGCGCTGGTGCCGGTGGTCATAGCTTATATCATGCTGACCATCCTCCGGGATTTCACGGAAGACTTCGCCAATGAGTTATGGGCGGAGACCGGCTTCCGCAACAGCGCGGATATTTTTGCAAGGACCAGCACCCTGGTATCCCTGATCGTGCTCGCGGTCGTAGGTGGTTTTTTTCTCATCCGGAATAATTACAGGGCCTTTCAGCTGAACAATGTAATTATCATCGGAGGGTTTACCCTGGCCGCCGGGGCTACGCTGCTGTATCATCTTCACATGGTCTCCCCGGTGATATGGATCGTTGCAGCCTCTTCGGGGCTATACCTGGGTTATGTCCCATACAACTGCTTTTATTTTGAAAGGATGCTGGCTGCTTATAAGGTTCCGGGAAATGTCGGCTTCCTGATCTATATCGCCGATGCATTCGGCTACCTGGGAACGGTAGTCGTCCTGCTGGTCAAGGAATTTGTAAGGATAAAATATACCTGGGTCGATTTCTTTACCGGCATGTTCTATATCGCGGCAGCGGCAGGGATCCTGCTGGTATTATGGGGTTCCGCGCTCTATGCAAAAATTTACAGGACCGACAGTGCTCAATCAAACCAATCATGACATCAGGATCCGCTATCGTTATCGGCGCAGGCATCGTCGGGCTGGCCACTGCAAGGGCATTGGCGCTCCGGGGATTTTCGGTGAGGGTCTTTGAACGATCGGAAAGGGCCGTCGGCGCGTCCATCAGGAACTTTGGGATGATCTGGCCGGTCGGCCAGCCCAGCGGGAAGAGATACGAACGCGCTATCCGCAGCAGGAATATCTGGAAAGAGATCGCCGCCTCCGGATGTTTTCATTTCGAACAGACCGGTAGTCTCCATCTCGCCCACAAGCCCGACGAATGGCGCGTGCTGCAGGAACTGTACGATCAGTTCCGCAGGGAAGGACGGGATATCCGGTTGCTGGACGCACAGGCTGCCGTGGGCTGCTCGGATGCCGTCGAGCCAGCCGGTTTGCTGGGTGGCCTGTACAGTAGCGAAGAGGGGATCGTCGATCCCCGTGAAGCGATCGCTGCGTTGCCGGGCTGGCTCAGGGAAAAGGGGAAGGTCGAATTCTGCTGGGGGAAATGTATTTCCTATATTTCGGAGCAGGTAGTGTACGTAGGCAATGAGGAGGAATATGAGGCAGACCTCATCTTCATCTGCAATGGCTCGGACCTTGAGACCCTGTATCCCGAAAGTTTTGCCAGACTGCCCATTACAAAATGCAAATTACAGATGATGCGCCTCGCGGCACAACCTGACAACTGGCGTATCGGGCCCGCCCTCTGTGGAGGCCTTTCCCTGACCCATTACAATAGTTTCACGGCAGCCCCGTCCCTGCCGGAGCTGAAACAGAGATATGCGGAGGAAATGAGCGAATACCTGAAATGGGGCATCCATGTCATGGTGTCGCAAAATGAGAAAGGAGAACTTACCGTCGGCGATTCGCATGAGTATGGATTGACCCATGATCCTTTTGACAGGGAGTTTATCAATAAGATGGTCCTTGATTATCTCAGGTCTTTTGCAAGATTCAGGGACTGGTCCGTATCCGGGACCTGGAATGGAGTATATGCTAGGCTTACGGACGGGGAGCCGGATCTTTTCTTCTCACCGGAACCTTTTGTGTACGTCGTCAACGGGCTGGGCGGGGCCGGCATGACCCTCTCCTTTGGCCTTGCGGAAGAATTAGTGGCGGGATTATAATAAATTTGCCCCTTTTGGTTAATTTGCAGCTGCACCATTTTCGCATCTGTACATTGAGGCATATGAATAAATTTAAATCCATATTTGTCAAGAACCGCTATTTTTTCGCTGGATTTCTTTTCTTCTTTCTGGTAGGGCTCTTTTTCCTCGTGACCCAGGGCAAGGCGGCTACATTTTTTTACCTGAACCATTATCACCGTACACCCCTTGATATTTTCTTTATCAATTATACCTATCTGGGAGACGGGCTTTTTTCCGTGGCGGTCATTATCATCCTGCTTGTGCTTCGCCGCTGGTCCCAGGCCATCCAGGTCCTGACCGCTTTTCTGGGATCGGCACTGCTGGCGCAATTACTGAAAAATCTTTTCTCTATGCCCCGGCCCAAAGAATTCTTCAACCAAGGCCAATATGCCTATTTTATAGACGGGATCACACATACAGGCTTCAGCAGCTTTCCTTCGGGGCACAGTACTTCCGTATTTGCCCTGGCCACCATGCTGGCCTTATTCGAAAAGAATAAGAAAGGAAATATCCTCTATCTGATCTGCGCACTGGGGGTCGGGTATTCGCGGATCTATCTCGGCCAGCATTTCCTCGGAGACGTGCTGGTAGGCTCCCTGATAGGGACGTTGCTGGCCGTGCTGGTGTACTGGCTTTTCCCCGAAAAGGTCCGCCCGGCTCCGGACCCGGTCCGGGGTTGACGGGCTGAGGGTCCATGCGGGCCAATCGTCTCTCTTTGCCTGATCAGCATTTTGGTGTAGGTTTGCCGACAATTTTCATCCGGAAAAATCAGGATAGCCCATGATCAATGATAAAAGACTGGTGATCGTGCTCCCCGCATATAATGCGGAGCTGACGTTGAAAAAGACATACGGGGAGATCCCTTTCGATATCGTGGATGAAGTAGTGCTTGTCGACGACAACAGCAGCGACCGCACCGTAGCGTTGGCGCATGAGTTGGGCATCTCCCATATCATCAAGCACGACGTGAACAGGGGTTATGGAGGCAATCAGAAGAGCTGTTACAGCAAGGCGCTGGATCTGGGGGCGGACATCGTCATCATGCTGCACCCCGATTACCAATATACTCCCAGACTGATCCATTCCATGGCCTATCTGATCGCCAATAATGTCTACCAGGTGGTGTTGGGCTCCCGGACCCTGGGCAAAGGCGCCCTGCATGGCGGAATGCCATTGTATAAATATGTCGCCAACCGACTGCTCACGTTTTTTGAGAACGTGATGCTGAGACAGAAATTGGCCGAATACCACACTGGCTACCGGGCATTTTCCCGGGAAGTGCTGGAACGCATCAATTTCGGGATCAACTCCGAAGATTTTATTTTTGACAACCAGATGCTGTCCCAGATCCTTTACCTGGACTACGAGATCGCCGAGATCACCTGCCCGACCCGTTATTTTGAAGAAGCTTCCAGTATTAATTTCAGCAGGAGCGTAAAATACGGTCTGGGCGTCCTGAAGGTCTCCATTGTCCACCGGCTCTGCAAATGGGGGATAATGAAGGATAAAATGTATGTGCCCCTGACGGATACCGTGGTATGAAATCCCATTATCTTTGCCGCAAACTAGCCGGAACATGCGTTTAAACAAGACGACCACTATCCTTTTGATCGCTATCCTCGCTGCGCTCCTTTTCATTCCCTTTCTCGGGCGGGTACACCTGTTCGACTGGGATGAAATAAATTTTGCCGAGTGTTCGAGGGAAATGATCAAAATGCATGACTACACCCGCGTCTATGTGGATTTCAAACCATTCTGGGAAAAACCCCCCATGTATTTCTGGATGCAGAGCACGGCCATGAAGGCGTTTGGTATTACGGAGTTCGCCGCCCGTCTGCCCAATGCGCTCTGCGGCATCGTCACCCTTATCGTGGTCTTCTCTTGCGGGCGCCGGATCTACGATACGAAATTCGGCATACTCTGGGCGCTCGCCTATGGCGGATCGTTGTTCCCGAATATGTATTTCAAGTCCGGCATCATCGATCCCTGGTTCAACCTTTTTACCTTTTTGTCCCTGTACTATTTTATATTATACTACTGGAAAAGAAATGGGTTCGATAAAGAAGGCTTGCACAGGAGCCAACTATACTATGTGATCGTATCGGGTATCTTCATGGGTCTCGCCGTGCTCACCAAGGGCCAGGTAGCGCTGATGGTTTTCTTGCTGGCGCTTGGCTCTTACCTCATATACAACCGCTTCCGGATCTATTTCGGATGGGGCCATGCCCTCATCTATCTGATCGTGGCTTCACTGGTATTCTCGACCTGGTATGGATATGAGACGATCCACAACGGCCCCTGGTTTATCAGTCAGTTCATGAAATACCAGTATCGGCTGTTAACCACCCACGATGCTGATCAGGCAGGATTCTTCGGTTATCATTATATCGTGATCCTCGTCGGCTGCTTCCCAGCTTCGGTACTGGCCATCCCTTCTTTGTTCAGGACCCCTTCCAGAGGCCGCTGGGACAGGGATTTCAAAATATGGATGGTCATTCTTTTCTGGGTGGTGACGATCCTGTTCACGATCGTGCAGTCAAGGATCATCCATTATTCTTCCCTCGCCTGGTTTGCCGTCACTTTCCTGGCGGCGTATACGCTTTACAAATGGGACACAAAAGAATTGAAGTATAAAAAATATGTAGGGATCATCATCTCTGTTCTCGGAGGCATCATCGCGCTCTTGTTGCTGGCTGTTGCCTATATCGGGCTCAACGTGAAAAAGCTGGCCCCTTACGTGGAAGATACCTTCGCCCGGGGTAATATGGAAGCCGAAGTCCACTGGACGGGCTGGGAAGGGCTGGTGGGGGTCCTGATGGTCGTTACGATCGTGCTGGGCGTTTGGAGGCTGAAAAAAAGCGAGTACTACCGGGCGGCCTGGACTTTCTTCACAGGAACGGCGCTTGTTATTTTCCTGGCTTCCGCCGTGATCGTTCCAAAGGTGGAAAGGTATTCACAGGGGGCGGCTATCGATTTCTTTATCGCCCGGCAGGGAGAGAACTGCTATGTGCATTGCCTGGGGTACCGGAGCTATGGAGAGCTTTTCTATGTACAGAAGGAAAAACCGGCTAATGACAGCTCCTACCATGAGTCCTGGCTCCTTACCGGTCATATCGACAAGCCGGTGTATTTTGTAACAAAGGTCGACCGGATAAAAAATTATATGGGGTACCCAGAAGTAAAGGAGCTCTACCGGAAGAACGGTTTTGTATTCCTGAAGCGCGAAATGAAATAATTTATTTCTTTTTACCCGAAAAGACGCGCAGGATCTTGCTGATGACCTTGTCATTGGCGCCAAGACGGCCCTTGATCGCGGTATAGAGCGCCACCAGGGCATTGTCCAGCCGGACGAGGATCTTCTTGCCCCCCTCGCCGGGTCTTGCCTGGTAATAGGTTGCCCTGCGGAAAGGCTTGTCTTCGATGGAATAATAATAGAGGGCGATCGATCTTCTGAACTTGCCTTCGGGACAGGTCATGGGTTCGGGGTGACCATGGAAGGAGTCGGCGTCCGTATTGAAGATCACACAACGGTTAAAGACCGGCAATACTTTTTCTTCGCAGGTTTTCATTTTCTTATCCCAGAGCTCCAGCTTGCCGCCCCATTCTTCCTGCCAGTCCTTGTTCAGATAGACCAGCACATTCACCCGGCGCTGCCAGTTACGGTGGTGGGGGTGTACGGTAAAGTCAGCATGGATATTGAGGAAGCCGCCTCTTTTGGACTGATGAATGCCTCCGCCTTCCAACTGATCGTCTTTCTGTAGATTCTTTATGCCCGTCAGTGTGCTCAGGAATTCGAGGAAAGGAGGGGAGTTCAGTTCATTGATGGTAGCTTTTATGTTCTCCGGCAAAAGGTCCAGCTTATTAAGTCCTGTTTTCTTTTCGTTATAGTGGGTATAATTGATCCAGCCATCCGTCTCGTTCAGCGTGTTGAATTCGCTGATGCATTCATCCAGCACTCCGGGATCAAGGAAATTTTCAAGTACGATATGAGGGTAGGGACTCGCGCCCTGATATTGTTTGCTTAATTCAGGAAGCTGGTTGTTCCATTTTTTGTAGTCGAATAATTGTGTCAGCGTCTGCACTTTCATTGTGTTTTTACAAGGGGCAAAGATAGGGCTAAACGTTCAATTTGGTATTTATGGCCACCGATTCCCATTCTGCGAGATCTTTTAAAAGATTTTCACTATGCTGTCGGATGGCATTTGCCGAATCCTCACCCAACTGTAACCTTAATGGGGTATGCACAGCCGCCAGTGCTTTATCGATAGCCGCTGCGGCTTTTGCCGGATCCCCTTCCTGTTCGCCATGCATTCCTTTTGCGAAACTTCTTGTTTGCCCTACGGTATCTTTATAAGCCGTTATCTCCGGCATATACTTCATGGCCGGACCGGCTAGATCGGTTTTGAACTGACCCGGTTCTACAATGATGACTTTTATTCCAAGGGGCGCTAATTCAGCGGCCAGGGCTTCTGAGATGCCTTCAATAGCAAATTTCGAGGCAGAATAAGCTCCAAATCCAGCAAACGAAAGCTGTCCTCCTATACTGCTGATATTGACGATAGCCCCCGAACTCTGCTGTCTGAAGATCGGAAGCAAAGCCTGGGTTACAGCAACTGCGCCAAAAAAGTTTGTTTCCATCTGGGCCCGTAGTTCATCTTCAGGAGTTTCTTCTACGGCGCCGACTATGCCATATCCGGCATTATTGATCAGCACATCGATCCGGCCAAAACGGCTGATAGCCATTTTAACAGCACCGGTGATCTCGGCGCTGTTGGTAACATCCATTTTTAATGCTTCCACCTGATCAGGCGCAAGCGCTTTTATAGTTTCCAGCTTATCCACCCGCCTGGCCGTAATGACAACGCAATAGCCTTGCTGTACGGCATATTCAGCAAATGATTTCCCGAAACCAGAAGATGCGCCCGTGATGAACCAAACCTTTTTTACCTTATTTTCCATGATTACGATCTTTAAAATTCATTTGACCTGTTTTACAAATCCATCATAGGGTTTGTTCATTAACATGGCCGAAGTCCGGGATGGGTAGACGCCTTTTGGAAAGGAGAAGATCAGTCCCTGCGGGATTCCAGCGTAAACCCGATCGTAGTCCCTACATCCGGCGTGCTGCGGACATGGATGGATTGCCCATGCGCTTCGATGATATGTTTGCAGATGGCCAGTCCCAGACCGGTGCCTCCCTTATCGCGGCTCCTCGCCGCATCCGTCCGGTAGAACCGCTCGAAGATCCGAAGCAGGTGCTCTTCCTCGATGCCGATCCCATCGTCACTGATCTCTATCAGAATAATCTTTTCGTCTATTTTATAAATGCTGGCCACAATGCCGCCCTGCGGCCGGCCATATTTGGTGGCGTTCTCCACCAGGTTGATCAGCACCATCCGGATCTTTTCCTTGTCCGCAAATACGGTAACGGGTGATTCACAGCCTTTTTTAATGGTCGTGCGGATATGTTTGTTATTGGTCTTGATGGACAGGGACTCGAATATTTCCCTGATGAGGTCCTGGATAATGAAATTCTGTTTATACAGCAACTGCTCACCCCGTTCCAGCTTCGAGATCTCATCGAGATCGGTCATCAGGTTTACGAGACGGTCTACATTCTTGCCGGCATTCTCAAGGAATTTTTTCCGGATCGCCGGGTCTTCCATGGCCCCGTTGAGCAAGGTGTCCACATAACCCTGTATGGCAAAGATGGGCGTTTTGAATTCATGCGCCAGGTTCTGGAGGAATTCCTTACGGTAGGCCTCATTCTTCTTCAGCAGCTCGATCTCTTCATTTCTTTTCTCTCCCCATTTCTCTACGTCTTCCCTGACTTCATCGATGCTTTTCTGCGGCAGGATGTATTTGAAATACACCTCTTCCTTCTTTGTGGCCTTTGTCTGGTGGATAAGCTTGTAGATCAGCTTTATCTTCCGGTAAATGAATTTTTCCAGGGTGAACTGGATCAGGCCATAGCTTCCGGCAAAGATGATCAGCAGGGAGGTCGCGCCGATGATCGGATTGCCCGTAAGAAAATAAATGCCCGCAGAGACAGGCGCTGCCAGCAGAACTGCAGTCAGCGCGGATAATTGTTTGGGCGATAGATTTTTTGTTGAGGGCATTCCACAAGTTAGAGATTAAACTTATACCCCACGCCTTTGACCGTGGTAATGCAATCCAGTCCTAGTTTCTGGCGGATCTTGCGGATATGGACGTCGATGGTGCGGTCCCCGACGATCACTTCGTTGCCCCATACCTGGTTCAGGATCTCGTTACGCAGGAAGACCCGTCCGGGTCTCGAAGCGAGCAGATAGAGCAATTCGAATTCTTTCTTGGCCAGCGTGATATTTCTGCTGTCCACCGTTACCTCGAATTTTGAAGGGTCGATGGTGAGGTTCTCTATTTTCAGCACCTTGTCATCGGGCTCCTTATTAACCCGGCGGAACAGGGCATTTACCCGGCTTGTAAGGACCTTCGGGCTGATCGGTTTGGTCACATAATCGTCTGCCCCGGTCTCCAGCCCCCGTACATGGGAACCCTCGTCGCTCAGGGCGGTCAGGAAAATGATCAGGGTTTCTTTAAAGCTTGGCTGGGCCCTCAGGATCTCGCAGACTTCTACTCCATTCTTCTTCGGCATCATGATATCCAGGATGATCAGGTCTGGTCGGACGATCTTAGCCTTGGCGACCGCTTCGTCCCCGTCTTTGGCCGTGATCACTTCGTAGCCTTCTTTGGTAAGGTTGTATTGTATGATTTCCAATATATCCGGTTCGTCGTCAGCGATCAGTATCTTCTTTCCTTTGGATTCCATTTAACCAAAAATTTACGCAAACCTAATAGAAATAAAGCTTTAAGCGGGGTTTTAAAGGCTTAGTTCACAATTTTTTAATATAGAGATAATACCCCGTTCACCCTCCGGACCGATAATTCCCTATGCATCGGGGATTAAAGTTAGCTTTAGTCTTCCTTTTGGTAGTATTTTTGTGTGTTCACCACCGGAACCATCGCTATGAATAGATTTGTACGATCATTTTTTATTTATTTAGTGGTATTTGTCCCTGTGATGACGGCCCGGTTAGGGGTGGTTGCCCAGGCGAATTCCTACCCCTACAAGGTTGCCCAGGATCGCATGTTATGGCATGACAATGTCGACAAAGAGCAGAAACGTCTGCTTGTGCTGGGGGGTGGCCGCACAGACAGCATGATCCGGCTGGCCAAGGACGAAAATGTCAACCTTCAGGTCACCGATGCCCTTATCCGCCAGGTCGACGACCTTCAGCAACAGATCGAGTTCGATTCTACCCTGAACACCAATAATAAGAAAAAGTATCTCCGGGGCCTGGAGTTCCTCTTGCGGGGATTCGACCAGGCCTATGAACGCAGAAATGTCCAGCCATCCATAGCCCCTGCGCTGATCGGGGCATACGGGCAGGCGATGCAGCTCGACAAGAAAGGCCTGAGCATCGAGCCGGTAATTGCCGAAAATGCCTATGGGATCGGGCTTATCCTGATCGACTGTTTTTTACTCCCCTCCGAGAATGTCGGGGTAAAACCTTCTCGTATACTACTGACCCGCAAATATTGCGAGCTTCATCCCGGCTCCATCCTGGACGTGCTGCGCAACAATCCTGACCTTCCCTTTGCCGACAGCCTGATCATCGTTGCCGGTCACCGCGATATCCGTCAGCTATACGATTTTGCCGCGGCGAGTAATCCGCTTGGCACGCGGATCCGCAACAGTAAAGATTCGCTGGTGCATACGGTGGCCCTGATGGCCAACAGCAGAAGCGGCCAGTTGTATTTCCCCTTCCTCGACAACCTGATCCGGGGAAGGATCACCATGGGCGAGATCGACCAGGTGAAAGGGGATGACCTGAACTATTACCGTCTCCTCGTCCGGACAAGACTGGACTATGCCGGCCGGATCCTGCCGCCTGCAAGGGATACTCCCCTGGAAATGAACGCCCTGACGGAGATGCTGGCAAAAAAAGGGAAAGAGGTCTTCGTCCGGGAGATCAACGCCCTGCATACGGTGGATAACCCAGCTATCCGCTTCAAGATCCTCGATCCGCTCACGTCGGCCGAATTGTATTACCTCATCGTACTGAGCGAGGATGAGATCTACACCTCCAGCTATCTTGGCGTTTATGACAGGATCTTCCAGCGGATGACCAACCCATACGGGGACAGTCTGATCATGGAGGTCCATGGGGATTATTTCCGCAAGTTCATCAAAATGGCAGCCGCTTACAATAAGCTCGACCATTTCCTGGGGACCATGGACAAGCAGAATGCAGGCACCATCATGAAATCCTTCATCATTCATCTGGAGAAAGCCAATGAGGAAGAGGCGGTGGATGTGGCCGATTCTTACAGCAGTATCTTCGACAAAAACCCTGTCCTTGCGCGATATATCCTCGATGAGGTCAAATCGAACTATGACAAGAATGTAGCCAGCAACGATAAGAAAGGGATCATCATTTACAATCTCCTCAAGACCCTGTTCGCATCCGCAGATACATCCAGCAAAACTGATCTTTCCGCGGAGCTGGGCATTCCACCCGTTTACAGCATCGACTACAATTCCCTTGCCGATGACAGCGGACGCGTGATCCAGCAAGTTTTTTTTTATGGCGATCAGGATAAAGACGGACAAAATTCCTTTCTCAATTTCATGGCTATGTTCCGCCCAAGGCCCGGCACAAAACCCGAATGGAAGATCGCGGAGAATCCCCAGTGGGTGACCATCTCTTCCCTGAAAGGAAGTCCCGTGCTTATTTTTGCCAACAAGCCGCTGCTGGGCGAAGATGACCCCGACGCAAAAGCGCAGACCGCGCTTATCAACTACCTCTTCGACCATCATATGAAGCCGACGATCGTCATTCACCGCGGCCATAGTTACCATGTAAAATATACGATCGGCCAGATGCCGGCTACGGCCCGCATCGTCGTGCTCGGCTCCTGCGGCGGATATAACAACCTGAGCGAGGTGCTGAAGATCAATGAAGATGCGCATATCATTTCTTCCAAGCAGGTGGGGACCAAGACGGTGAACGAGCCTATCCTGCAGGCGATCAACAATACGTTGCTTGCCGGGAAGAACATAGAATGGCTTCCCATGTGGAAGGAGCTTACGGCACGTTTCCAGAACGACGCGGTCGCAAAAGAAAAATTCGACGATTATATCCCTCCCTATAAGAATCTGGGGGCGATTTTTATCAAGGCCTACCGTAAAGCGATGGAAGACGAGGAATAATTATCTTTGTCCCAATTTATGGCTGAAGAGATCAAAAAAAGGAAAATATTCGACTTTAGTTTGCTGAGAAGGGTCTTCCGGTATGCCGCACCCTACAAAAAGCGGCTGTATATTTCGGTAGTGCTGTCGATCCTCCTGGCCGTGCTATCCCCCTTACGTCCCTTCCTGATACAGGTCACGATCAACGATTATATCCGCAAGGGTTCGGGTCCCGGCGAGACAGTAAAGCATGGCATGGAAAGCCTGGTGATCTGGATCACTATTTTACAGATCGGATTGCTGCTGATCGAGACGGTATCGCGTTTTTATTTTTCATTTATCACTGCCTGGCTTGGACAGACGGTGGTAAAGGATCTGCGGGTTGCCGTTTATAAAAAAGTGCTGGGCCTCAATCTTTCCCAGTTCGACAAGACCCCCATCGGGACACTGACTACCCGGACGATCAACGATATCGAGGCCATCAACGATATATTCTCGGACGGGCTGATACCGATCGTCGCCGACCTGCTGTCGATCGTCTCCATCCTTTTGTTCATGTTCGTGGTAGACTGGCGGCTGACGCTGATCTGTCTGGCCCCTTTTCCTGTTCTGATCCTGGCGACCTGGCTTTTCAAGGAATCCGTCAACAAGTCCTTTATCCGGGTGCGTAATGCGGTAGCCGCTCTCAACGCCTTTGTCCAGGAGCATATCACGGGTATGCCGATCGTGCAGGCTTTCGCGGCGGAGGGCCGGGAGTCCGCCAAATTTAAAAGGATCAATAAAGAACACCGCAACGCAAATATCAACGCCATTTTCGCCTATTCCATTTTCTTCCCGCTGGTAGAGATCATTCTGGCCGTGTCCACCGGTCTGCTCGTGTGGTGGGGCGCCCGTCAGGTGCTGCATTTGCCGGAAATGGAGGCGAAAGAGCTCAGCGGTAAGATCATCGCCTTCTTTTTATATTTGAACCTCCTGTTCCGCCCGCTGCGCGTGATAGCGGACAAGTTCAATGTGCTGCAGATGGGCATGGTGGCCAGTGAAAGAGTGTTCCGGGTCATGGATAACAATGATTTCATACAAACGGAAGGGAATTATGCTCCGGATAAGATTAAGGGTAAGATCGAATTCAGTAAGGTGAATTTCGCCTATGTCGAAGACCGATATGTGCTGAAGAATATTTCCTTCACGGTGCTGCCCGGCGAAACGGTGGCGATTGTGGGCCATACCGGCAGCGGCAAGACCTCCATCATCAGTCTGATGAACCGCCTGTACCATATCCAGCAGGGGGAGATCCGCATTGACGATGTACTGATCGAGGACTATAAGCTCGATGAGCTCAGGAAGAATATCGGGGTGGTGCTGCAGGACGTATTTTTGTTCTCGGGCTCCGTATCGGATAATATTACGCTGCGTAATGAAGATATTCCCCGGGAAAAAGTAGTGGAAGCGGCCAGGCTCATCGGCATGCACGATTTTATCATGCGCCTGCCGGGAGGCTATGACTACAACGTAATGGAGAGAGGCAGTTCCTTATCGCTGGGACAAAGACAGTTGTTGTCCTTTATCCGGGCCCTGCTGTACGACCCTTCCGTTCTGATCCTGGACGAGGCCACCTCCTCCGTGGATACGGAATCCGAGCAGCTCATCCAGGGGGCGATCGACAAGCTGATCGCCGGTCGCAGCTCCATCGTCATCGCCCATCGCCTTTCTACCATCCGCAAAGCCAATCAGATCATCGTCCTGGACAAAGGCGAGATCCGCGAGATCGGCACGCACGAACAACTATTGGCCAAGGGGGGTTTTTACTTTAAATTGCACGAGATGCAGTTTAAGACGGATCATGATCACAAATGGAAAGAACCAATAAATTCATAGCAATCGAGGGCCTGGATGGCTCCGGCAAATCAACCCAGATCAATTTATTGATCAAATACTTTGCAAGTACCGGGACGGAAACAAAATTTGTTCATTTCCCCAGGAGTAATGAAGGAGTGTTTGGGGAATTGATATCCAAATTCCTCAGAGGCGAATTCGGGGACAGCCGCCAGGTACATCCGCAACTGGTCGCCCTGCTCTTTGCAGAAGACAGGAAGGAGTTTTCATCAACCATCAACCGGTGGCTGGAAGAAGGGTATTATGTACTGGTCGACCGGTATGTATTGTCCAATATCGCGTTCCAATGCGCCAAACTCGACAATCCAA